>CAIQUX010000220.1 GCA_903875055.1 uncultured Bacteroidota bacterium | reverse complement strand
TTGCTGCTTTGATAGGATATTCCGCTGTCTTTGGAATAAGTATAAGGCGCCGTGCCACCAACCGGACTTGTAATCGTGATCGAGCCGGCCGTTGTTCCTTTGCACGCTTCCACATGGGTTTCTGTACATGTTATGGTCGGACAAGCCGTTACACCCCTACCTTGCAAGACAAACGTGTATGCGCTCTCATTACAATCATTATTGTTAATGGTGATGGTTGAATTTTTAATACCCGTATTTAACGGGGCGAAGGTGATTGTAAAAGTAGCCGAATCCCCAGGAGGTATAGGGCTTGCAGGCGAAAGAGTTCCGATTGTAAATAAGGCATTACTACTGGTGATACTGGTAACATATAAGTTGCTGGTACCTGTATTCTGTAAGGTATAGGTTCGTTGTGGGCTTGTATTAACGGCCACGTTTCCAAAATTTGTCTGATCAGTTAAGCTCGGTGTAATATCACCATCAACGATATTGACATTATTTCCTTTCAGATTTATTTCATTGATACCCGTATTACTTGTTTGAACCACGGTAGAATGATCTGTAGTTGTGCCATCGCCTAATTGACCATACGAATTCCATCCACAAGATCTTACTGTACCATCATTTTTCAAAAAAAGAGAATGATACTCTCCCCCTGAAATATCAATCACATTGCTTAGCCCACTCACTTGCACAGGGGCTAATGCATTAATGTTTGTACTGTCTCCTAATTGCCCGTATATATTGTTACCGCAAACCCAAACCGTTCCATCATTCTTTAAAAAAAGTGAATGATATGTTCCGCCGGCTAATTTGGTTATACCACTTAAGCCAGTCACCTGCACGGCAGTATTTTTTGGGAACCCGGTTCCATCTCCTAAACAGCCATTAAAATTGGAACCGCAAGCCCAAACCGTTCCATCATTCTTTAAAAAAAGTGAATGATATCCTCCGGCAGAAATAGCCATAACATTGCTGAGACCACTCACTTGCACTGATGTTAATCTGTTTGTTACAGTATTATCACCTAATTCCCCATAACCATTGTAACCACAAGCCCAAACCGTTCCATCATTCTTTAAAAAAAGAGAATGATATGCTCCTCCGGAAATAGCTATTATACCACTTAAGCTAGTCAGCTGCACGGCAGTATTTCTTTGGATCGCAGTTCCATCACCTAATTGCCCATAAGAATTTTCACCGCAAGCCCAAACTGTTCCATCATTCTTTAAAAAAAGAGAATGACCTTCTCCTGCTGAAATGGCTGAAATTCCTGATAAACTGCCTACAAGTTTTGGAGTATGACTCTCAATAGTTGTTCCGTCACCAAGCTGTCCATGATAATTCCGACCCCATATTTGGGGTATGCTACCCGAACATGGAAGCCAAATTGAGTGTTCCACTCCAGCCGAAATGCTTTGTGCATCGCTAAGATAATGGTTGGCTAAAAGGCAAATGAGTAAAAGTAATTTTTTCATGGTTCGTAGAATATTCATTGTTTTTGAGTCCATCCGTTGTTTTTTTTAAAAGGTCGAGTTGTATTAGCGTTCAATCGTCATGTGTTGATTCACCAAGGCAGTTAGAAGGTAATTCATGTGCTTTTGTGTTTAGAATCGTACTTAAATTGGTTAGTGATTAAACAGTCTATTCAATGCAAATATTGAAAGAATACAACTCGAAAGAAATCATTGATATCAATGATTTTATTGAAAATAGCCCGTTCATATCATTGATATTAATGATACCAACAATGCAAGTCCAGCTAATAGCTTGATTTTGAATAATCAAGTTGAACGATTACATTTAAAGCATGATTCGGGTCAAGTTGTCATTTTGCTTCTTTCTATTGTTTTTGTTAAGCACGAAAGGAATACTTGCGCAACAAACAATGGACTCGATCAAGCTCAATCTTGAGACAATAACCATCAATGATGGCTTATCACAAGGTATGGTCCGAAGTATCATACAGGATCAGGAAGGGTTCATCTGGTTTGCTACCAAGGATGGATTAAATAAGTATGACGGGTACCGTATGGTTGTGTATCGACATGATCCGAACGACAGCCTCTCCCTGCCTGATAATTATGTCACCCAGCTTGTTGAAGATGCGGAAGGCAATTTCTGGGTAGGGACTGCGACGCAAGGACTCTGTTTATTTGACAAGAAGAATGAACAATTTAAACAAATCAGGATCAAATCACCCGATGAACCTATTCATAATATTGAGCAATTAATTTACAAAGACGGATCCTTACTGATTCACTCACATGCTAAATGTTTCTTGCTGAATGCCGAATTGCTTCACTCCATTCGCAGCCGGAAAGGAAACATTGAAATCATTCCGACCATTGATTTCGCGCAATTGTATAACCATCAATTCAGACCTCAACAGAAATTCAAAAAAGCATTTATCGGAGCGGTGTCCGATCATAGCTTTTGGTTTTGGGAAGGTGATTCGATTGCCATCTTCAAATCCTCTGAAAATTTGAAAGACTGGACACTTACGGTTCGTCCAACCACATATTATGGAATCAATGAACCTGTTTTTTCGTTATCCGTCAATGAAATTCCTAAGATCCAGAAGTGTTTGATCAGAGCGAATTCAATGTTCATTAATTATAATCTTAGACAACAGAAAATTGAATTTAGCAAAACGTTTGAACAAAATTTTTCAATATTCATATCCTTATCCATCAATACGAATTGTTATTATATCAGCAATGAACACAAAAATTTTGAATTCAACACCGTAAGCAATGAGTTAAAAACAGTTTCAATCAACAGGCAGGATATTCATCTGGCAGGTTTGTCTTCCTGTATTGATAATAATCACACATTGTGGATCGGAATGAATGGACAAGGTGTCATTAAGATTGAAGAACGGAAACAGAAATTTCATTCGAACTTTCAAATCAACAGTCATCTGATCCGTGACGTCAAGGAGAATCCGACCTTTACATCGAATACCCTGTTGTTGGAATATGACCCGCAAATCAATGCAATGCTTCCTTGGAAGTTGAATGGGTATCTCAAGAAAAAAAAATATGGCATCACGACTATCATCCAAGACAAGAATAGTCAGTATTGGTTCAAAGGAGGAATCTTAGGAACGGATACCCGCTTCATACTTTCGTACAACAAACAGAGTGGAGCGATGAAAGAATATCATATCATCAATCATTATCCGAAGCAATTTGAATCGATGTTTTGCGATTCGAAAAATAATATCTGGATGATTTATGATCATGACGATCAACATTGCCGAATCAGGGAGCTCGACAAGACACATGATACTATCCTTAATGAATTCGTATTTCCGGTCAAAAATATACTCAAAGAATACTCTTTTGTATCAGACCATTGGGAAGACCGACACGGCGTATTTTGGTTTGCCACAACACAAGGTTTATTCAGCCTGGATGCAGCGAAAAATCGATGGCAGCTTTGGAAGAACAACCTGCATGACACGTCATCCTTATCGAATGACGTACTTTTTTCGATATGCCCTGATCCTGGCATGCCTGATAATTATTTTTGGTTGGGCACGAATGGTGGCGGGCTGAACCGATTTGAAATTTCAACCGGCAAGTGCATTCACTATGACGAAAAGAACGGACTTTCGAATAATGTAGTATATGGCATTTTAAGTGATCGTCAACATAACTTATGGCTGAGTACCAATAAAGGATTAAGCTGCTTTAATCCAACCTTGCAATCGTTTTTTAATTTCAGAGAAAAAGATGGACTTGTCGGTGATGAATTTAACCGATACGAATATTGGAAATCCCCGAACGGCGACATATTTTTTGGAGGAGTCAATGGCTTCACTTATTTCAACCCGGAGGAAGTACTTAAAGGAAGTCAGGTGGCAAGCATCAAGTTAACCGGATTGAGTGTTTTTAATAATCCGGTCAGTTACCAACCGAATTCAGCGTTACTGGATGCGCCGATTTCATATGCAAAACATATTACGCTCACCGATGAACAAAATATGTTCACCATTGAATTCGCATATTTAAATTTTGCGAGCCCGGATACGAAAAAATATAAATATATGCTGCAAGGTTTTAATAAGGACTGGATCGAAAATGGAACAGACAACTCTGCAAAATTTACAAACATTGCACCTGGCACCTATACGTTTATTGTTACCGGTTGTAATAGCAGAGATATGAAATGCGCCTTACCGGCATCTATCATCATCACCATCTTGCCACCCTGGTGGGGAACCTGGTGGTTTCGTTTGCTGGCTTTTTCTGTTGTCATATTCAGTATCTATGCCTTCTACAGATATAGATTGCGACAAGCCCTTAATATTTACAAACTTCGCAACTCAATCGCCAGTGATCTGCATGATGAAATTGGAAGCACATTAAGCAGTATCTCAATGTCGAGCACCATTATTCAGCAAACGATGAAACAGCAATCACCTGAAACTGAAATCTTATTGCAACAAATCAGCACGAATACGGATAATATGATGGAGGCCATGAGCGATATCGTCTGGACTATTAATACGAAGAATGATCGTTTTGACAATATCGTGTCACGCATGAGGGCATTTGCCTATGAAATATTAGAGCCATGTGGCTGTGTCATTCATTTTTATTCCGACGAATTATTAAACCAGAATAAGCTGGACATGTTAAAGCGAAAAAATTTGTATCTGCTATTTAAAGAAGCTGTCAATAATGTGGCGAAATATTCAGCATGCCATAATGTATGGATTGAAATAAAGAGGAATGAAAATCAACAGATTATTTTATCCATCAAAGATGATGGCATTGGCTTTGACATGCAGTCGAAAAACGAAACAGCTGAGCATGTCAATGCTTTTGGCGGAAATGGCATGTCAAATATGAATTTAAGAGCACAACAAATAAACGCAGAATTGAAAATCAATTCATCGAAAGGCAATGGTACTGAAATTGTGCTCTGCATGCATATGTAATATCATTGGAATCAATGATTGGCAGATAGTCAGAAAGAAATAATTTTGCAGGATGGAAATAATAAAAGTGGCTGTTTTCGAAGATAATAAACCCCGGCGTGAATTGCTGCAGTTATTGATTAATACTTGTGAAGGATTGACATGTATAGCCTCTTTTGAGGATTGCAGAAATATTGTTAAACATCTTACTGTCTATACCCCTGATGTCGTATTGATGGATATCGATATGCCAAACGTGAACGGTATTGAAGGGTTGCATTTGATACGCAAGCATTTCCCATCTGTGAAAGTACTGATGCAAACAATTTTCGAAGATGATGAAAAAATATTTGAAGCGATCGTTGCCGGTGCAGATGGTTATATTTTAAAGAAAACGCCACCAGCTAAATTACTGGAATCCATATCCGATGTGATGCAGGGGGGAGCTCCGATGACCTCTTCGATTGCCAGACAGGTGTTGTTGTTATTCAATAATAAACATCAAAAAGTTGAAAAAAATAATTTCAATCTGACGACCAGGGAAGTTGAGATACTGACCTACTTGGTTCAGGGTTTCAGTTATAAAATGATAGCCTCAAAATGCAATGTTTCGTATCCGACTGTAAACACCCATATCAGCCATATTTATGAAAAGTTGCATGTCAACTCCGGAACAGAAGCCGTGGCTAAAAGCCATTGAAAACAAGATCGTGTGATTAAAAATAATCAACTAAAAAAGGCAGCCTGCTTTGTTAAAGTGGCTGCCTTTTCAATTGAATTTATCAAGTTTTCCGAAACCAGTTCGGCATAGGCTGATTGAGAATCGCATTCGGAGTATTCACACCGATATTCAGGCTCAGTATATTATATGAAGACGGTTTCGCTTTTGATGTTGAATACTAATTCTGTGTATGCTGATAAAGAACTTTATTTGGAGTTGCCGGGCCAACATTATTCAGAATAACCGCACGGTCATTATCTGCATTATTATATCGTATTTTACCATCCATATTCAAATCTTCCATTCGATATACATTATCAATAGAATTATTGGATGTTGAAATTCCAACAGCCATCAGAATCGCGTCCTTATCATTGCTTATTAAACCATTATACTTCACATTTTTATTGCTATTCGCGTCTCCGGACCACATGGCATATCCATTACTGAATTGTTTTCTTGGAGCATTATTCGTGATGGAAGAATACGCCATCACACCAAGGGACGTTGTAAAATCAACATTTGTAAGACATCCATTCAAATGAAATGCCGACGAGCTCATGATACCCATATGATTTCTGTGCTTGATTGTTACATAGAAATCACCTGGCAATAAAGTATTAAAGGCCACCGGAGAAACTCCATCTGTTGCACTTACCACATCGCCATCCCGTTGTATTAATGCCCGTTTATTGGCTACCACAACAGTTGGATTTGAAGAAGTACGTAATTCAAGAAATACCCAATCAACAATGGCATTATTACCAGTCACCGCCAGGATGGATGGACTGATTGTTTCACCACCCGGATCACCAATAGCCATTTTATTATAAGGCGCAGATGAATAAGGCTCTGTCAAAGGAATCAATCCCTTGACCCGAAGACTATCACTCATTAATCCGGCTGATTCAACATAAGGTCCGGCAAGGAAGGCTTTAAGCGAAACTTGCACATGCATGTTCAGATGCAATGTATCAGTAGAAGCACAATTATCTGCATTCATATAAGAATAAAGGTAAGTACCACTAATCGTATAGGTCACACCATGCCATGTATAGGTTTCGCAAGCTGCTTGTGGAATACTGTTATGTGTGCCATAATGAACAGTCAATTGTAAAGTGTGGACCGAATCACAGCCAGCCACATTGGTAAATGTTTTAGTATAAACTCCACTTACTGTATAAACGGTACCGCTCCATAAGTAGGTATCACAAGTTACAGCTGATGACGAACCTGTATTGCTGTAATGGAAAGTAAGATTCAATGTATGTACTGAATCACATCCAGCCGAATTGGTATATGTGTGTACATAAGCCCCATTTGCCGTATAGGTAATTCCGTTCCATACATAGCTATCGCATTGAGTTAAGGCTGAAGAGCCTGTATTTCTATATTGAATAGCCAAGTTCAATGTATGCACCGAATCACATCCGGCCATGTTAGAATACGTATGGACATAAGCACCACTCGCCGTGTAGGTAATTCCATTCCACAAATAACTATTGCATTGGGTCAGACTTGAATTTCCAGAATTACTATGATTAATTATCAAGTTGAACGTGTGGACTGAATCGCATCCACTGACATTCAGATAAGTGTGATCATAATATCCGCTTGCAGTATACGTAGTACCATTCCATACATAACTATTACACTGTGCCAGGGATGAGTTACCCGTATTGCTGTGATTCATATTCAATGACAACACTTCTGAATGAATACATCCTGCTGCATTCGTCGAGGTCACCGTAAAGGCTCCACTGGTTGTATACTGCTGATTGTTATATGACCAAGTATATGAATCGCAAGCTGACGCTGCGGTCGTGTTCGATGTTGAGCTATGAATAGTCAATATCAACGTTTCAGTATGCAGACAACCTGCTGCATTCGAGGATGTCAAAGTATACGTTCCACCCGTTGCAAATAGCTGATTGTTGTAAGCCCATGTATATGAATCGCAAGCTATTGCCAACGTCACATTTGATGTTGAACTATGTATGGTCAATACTAATATTTCTGAATGAACACAACCCGCTGCATTGGTAGAAGTCACCGTGTATGTACCACTCGTTGTATGCTGCTGATTATTGTATGACCAGATATAGGAATCACAAGCTGTTGCTGACGATGATGATGTTGAACTACTATTGATGGTCAAATTCAAAGTCGCTGTGTTCACACAACCTGATGCATTCAATGACGTGCAGGTGTAAGCACCTGATTGAGTATAGGTTGCATTATTGCAATTCCAAGTATAACTATTACAAGCTGTTGCTGACGATGATGAAGTTGAACTGTTATTGATGGTCAAATTCAAGGTCGCTGTATTCACACAGTTTGAACTATTCAATGAAGTGCAAGTATATGAACCCGATTGAGTATAAGTTGCATTATTACAATTCCAGGTATAACTAGTACAAGCTGTTGCTGACGATGATGAAGTTGAACTGCTATTGACAGTCAAATTCAAGGTCGCTGTATTCACACAGTTTGAACTATTCAAGGACGTACAAGTGTA
>CAIQUX010000219.1 GCA_903875055.1 uncultured Bacteroidota bacterium | reverse complement strand
CTATGGCGAAAATGAGGTAGAAGTAGAACCCGGCATCTGGTCATTCTATTCGGGTGATATCAATCAGGATGAGAATATTGATCTGTTGGATTTGTCATGGCTTGAAAATGATATCAGCGATTTTCAGTTTGGATATTTTTCTACTGATATAAATGGAGATGGTAATGTCGATTTATTAGATAGTCCAGTTTTGGAAAATAATATCAATAACTTTATCTACTCGGCGCATCCGTTTTAGAAAAGACAGCATAGACTGTTAGAAGCCGTCCTGAGATACCATGTTCAGGGCGGTTTTTTTTATTAGTTACCCAATTCAAGAGAGGATGTTGATTCACTTATCGGTTGGTGTCTCACCGACCGAAATCTACTATCAGCTTGATTCAACCCAATAAAATGAGCGTTATCATAAACACGTGTAGAATAATCGACAAGCAATTTCTTTATTTACTTGAAATTCAATGTGATGATGATCACAAAAACGCATGATGCAGATCAGATGAGCAGATGACTCGGCACATGATTAAGCTTAATGTTAATTCAGAGGTTTGTGATTGAAAATTTCACAAAATAAAAAATCAAATCATCATGAAACCACTTTTCCTTTCTTTGGCATTTTTTCTGTTAGTAAATTATGCGCAGGCAACAATCAGACGTTGCAATAATAACCCGAATGTTACCGGAACGTATACGACAGCGCAAGCAGCGCATGATGCGGCTAATCCCGGAGATACTATTCATTTAGAGCCATCTACAAATGGCAATTATGGAACCCTTACGATTTCAAAACGAATCACATTGATTGGTACCGGGGATTTTTTGAGTGCGCATCCGGGTAATCAGGTCAACTTTTACCCCAGCGGATATTGCAGTACTGTAAACATACAACAGGGAAGTGATAGCAGTGTGATTAGTGCGAAGGTGAGCGGTAATATAAACATCTACCAATCAAATAATATTACCATAAGCAATACGATATGTGGGGGTATCAATTTTGTTTCAAACTCTCCTAATCCTTTAAATGGCCTGACCATAGTTAAAAGCGATATTGGGAGTATTACGGAATCTGGTGGCGTGACCAATATGACAGTCATCAGAAACAATCGAGTTGGTAGCATTTCACTTGGAACTGGATGCTCGGTCATTTTAGCGTATAATACACTTTTTATGGGTGGGTTTTATAGTTGTCAACTTTATAATTCGATACTTTCAAATAATATATTCATTCATGGAGGGTACTTGTATTATGCTCCTACATTTACTAATTGTAATTTATTTGATAACATTGCTTCAGAAAATTGGCTTCCAACCTCAAATGGCAATCTTAACAATGTGGTTATGACAAGTGTATTTTCAAATATACTAGGAAGTCCTGGAAATTATTCTTTCACTGCTGACAATTGTCAATTGCTGCCATCATACCCGAATCAGAATCTGGGCATGTTTGCCGGCTCAGATCCTTATCGTTTGGCTTTAATGCCTCCAGTACCTTCAATCTATGAATTGACAGTACCAGCCACGAGTGGAGGAAATATTCTGAATATCACAGTCAGCACAAAAAGCAATAACTAAAACATTATTCCAAATCATCATTGCGTTTTCCTTGCAGTGATTAAAATCCAAATTGGTGAAATTCACAACGAGGTTTTTATTTTTCTGTCAGGGAAATTCTAAACAAACATATCAACATGAGGAATAATATTATTTTATTATTAGCAGTTTTATTAAGTGTGCTTAATGCACAAGGACAGAATATCGTTCAGATTGAGTATTTCTATGATGCCGATCCCGGTTTTGGAAATGGCACCCAGGTATCGGTTACGCCTGATACCAATATTCCCAATTTGACTATTGCCAGTGATATCAGTGCCTTGCCAACTG
>CAIQUX010000218.1 GCA_903875055.1 uncultured Bacteroidota bacterium | reverse complement strand
GGATTAGTAGCAGGCAACTATTGCATCAAAATCAAGGACACCTGCACAGGATGTGACACCTGCATTTGCGTTACTTTGATTCAGCCTTCTCCAATCATTATTATTCCTACAGGTATCAATGCTTGTCCTGGTGTGAATAACGGAACAGCTACAGTGAATGTCAGCGGAGGCTCAATGCCATATACATTTTCCTGGAGCAATGGCCAGACAACACCTTCTATTATCGGATTAGCGCCGGGTACTTATACAGTAGTCGTTGCTGATCTGAATGGATGCGGTGCATCTGCTACGCAAGTCATAGGTGTGAGTGCTTGTAATCCGGTAACCGTAAATCTTCAGTTGTTCATTCAGGGATATTATCTGTCAGGAAATATGATGACACCAGCTTTGTTCAATCAATCGTTGATAACCAGTAGTGGTATTGCGGATGAAATCACTGTTGAATTGCATAGCGCGACAGCACCATATGGTCTGGTGGCTTCAAATATAGCCTTCCTGCATACGAATGGCATGGTGTCTTGTACTTTCAATACAGCTGGTCCTGGTCTGTACTATATAGCAGTCAGACACAAAAACAGTGTGCAGACATGGAGTGCAAATCCTATACAGCTATCAACTGTTCCTGCCTTGTATAATTTCACGAATGCTGCTAGCAAAGCATATGGTGATAATATGACGGAAGTGGAACCTGGAGTATGGGCTTTCTATTCAGGTGATATCACACAAGATGAGAATATCGATCTCAATGACCTGTCAGTATTCGAGAATGATGCCACCAACTTCCTCTATGGTTATCTGGCCACAGATGTGAATGGTGACGGAAGTGTGGACCTGCTTGATTCGCCGATTGTTGAGAACAATATCAATTTTTTCATCTTCTCGATTCATCCTTAATACACATTCAATTAATAACCCGTCTGTTCGTAGCCCCATCTCATAAAGTTGAGATGGGGCGGGACAGGCAAAAAATAAAAAATTATGAAAACGATTATCATAAACACGAGTAAAAAAATAGTAGCACTGTTTTGTGGATTATTGGTTTCGATGGCAGGATTTTCTCAATCGCATGTTACCATGAGTTTGATGAATATTTCTACCACATCCAATACCATAGAATATGATTTATATATGATCAACGATGGCAACACGACACTGAAGTTATCGGCTTGTTCGTATGGCGTCAATTTCGATAAAGAAATACTGAACGGAGGAACGATCAGCTATTCGTATGTCGAGCGTAGCAGATCACGCGGACTCGAAGGACTGACTAAATTTACGCTGGCATCCACTCAGGTTGCAGACATCCATCAGGTTCGTATGACATCGATGCCATGCGGATTTGCAGATGCGCCTGCACTGCTTCCGGATGTTCCATTTAAAGTGGGCAGGTTCAGAATCACCAATTCGGTATCATGGACAAGCAACAGCCTTCCGTCATTGGCATTGATGGAGTCTGGCAGAATGGGATTGACAACTACACAGATAGTAGCTTATGCAGGGACGGCATCTCTTTTGAAAGCCTTGACACCAGCACTTCAAACAGTGAAGACAACAGTTGACGTTTCACCTATTTTGAATCCGAGTGAACTTAATACAAATACAATATTAGAGCCATCTGGTCAGGAGTTGATAGGGACGAACACTATCATGAATGAAGCAGCAGTGCTTTCTGTTTATCCGAATCCTGTGATGGATGAATTGAATATCCGTTTTGTAAACTCAGAAATGAGTACTGTCAATATATTCATCACCGATTTACATGGGCATCTGGTCAAACGAATTCAAGCAACTGCTATCAAAGGAACCAACAATGTCAGTATCGACCTGAGCGGTCTCGGAAAAGGGATCTATGCTTTGAGGATAATAGATTCAAAAGTGTTGAACTACAGTCAGACATTTATGAAACAGTAAGTTTGTTTTTTAATTGGGTAAAAGGGAAAGATCGGGTCTGGAAACGGACCCGGTTTTTTTGTAAATAATACCAATGTGATATTCAGGGTAGACCCAACTCTTTTGGATACATACAATGGTGTATGCCGATGGTTATTTTGTTTAGAACAATTGAAGCAGAGCGAAATTTGGTCTATTACAATATTCCAATCGGTATAAACTAGGTGTAAAGAAATATTCTTTGATATATCCTTCAAGAAGAGATCCCGAACTCGAGAATTAAGCCATTGTCATCTTTTTGTTTATGCATCATACCTCGAAAAAAAACAGTATGAGTGATGAGTTATCATGACGGGTATTGGGCAACAATGGGAACACGACGTCCCATGCCGAATGCTTTGGGAGAAACTCGTATGATAGGGCAAAACTGATTCCGTTTATACTCACTCAGATGGACCAACCGTATGGTCTGTTCTGCTATGCTTTTATTGAATCCCAAGGCAACCATTTCCTTCGCCCCGTGTCGTCTTTCAATATATTGATACAGGATGGCATCAAGTACACTATAGTCGGGTAATGAATCACTGTCCTTCTGATTCGGTCTGAGTTCCGCCGATGGAGCCTTATCGATGATATGTTGAGGAATGATTTCTCCGTGACGGTTGATATGATTGGCCAGCGCATAAACCTGCATCTTGTAGACATCGCCTAAGACCGAAATGCCGCCCGCCATATCACCATAAAGTGTTCCATAACCTATGGCACATTCGCTCTTATTGGTCGTATTCAAAAGGATATAACCAAACTTATTCGCCACCGCCATCAGCAGATTGCCTCTAGTGCGAGCCTGAATATTCTCCTCAGCCAGATTGAAGGGAAGATCTTTATAGATAGGCTTGAGTTGCTCCATGAAAGCATCGAACACTGGCTTGATAGCAATGAGATCGCAGGGGTTGCCTAGATTTTTAGACAAGGCTACGGCATCATCGACCGAATGACCGGTTGAAAATTGGGATGGTAATAGTAAGGCATGTACATTCTCTTTACCTAAGGCATCACAAGCAATGGCAAGGGTCACTGCTGAATCGATACCACCGCTGCTGCCCACGATGGCATGTTTGAACCCCATCTTTGAAAAATAATCTTTCACGCCCAATACGATGGCATCATAGATACGATCTGTATGCAAATGCTGGTCATAGACTGATGGATTCCATGCCACGGATGATATATCTTCTGATGAAGCCAGTATTATTTCTTCAAAAGTGCCATCATCTAAAAAATTGACTGTTATCATATCCTCTTCGAAGTACTTGCCTTCCTTCAACAGGTTAGCATGCTTATCAAAGACCAATGAGCCACCATCAAAAATAATGTCAGTTTGTGAACCCACGGTATTGCAATAGATCATGGGAATCTTATACTTCTCAACATTCGCCTGTATGATCGACTTGCGTTCTTCGATACGTGTATAGTCAAAGGGCGAGGCACTCAGATTGATCATCACATCGGGAAGATCCCTGATGAGTTCATCCATAGGGCAGATACGATACAGCGGATTGTCGCCAAGGTTCCAGATGTCTTCGCAAATGGTTACTGCCAACTTTTTTCCTTTGAACACCATCGTATGCCATGTATACGCCGGTTCGAAATAACGGTATTCATCGAACACATCATAGGTCGGCAACAAGGTCTTATGTACCACATCAACGACCTCATTGTTATATAAAAGGTAGGAACTATTAAACAGGTTCTTTCCTTCCTTCTTTTCATTCACCGAAGGGCAACCTACCAATACACCTATGCCTTGTGTGTGTGACCGGATGATGGAAATCGACTCGTTACATTTTTCGATAAAATCATTGTACTCCAAAAAATCGTGGGGAGGATACCCACAGATACATAACTCCGAAAACACCATCAGGTCGGCTTGCTGCTTTTTTCCTTCTTCGATTGCTTCAATGATTTTCTGTGTATTCGATTCAAAATTTCCGATATGATAATTTTGCTGCGCCAGGATAATTTTCATGTTTCAAAAGTACACTTTGTTTGATACAATAAAAATACCACGCCTCGAGGGAAGCGTGGTGTCAACAGAATAATTATAACGTTCTTAAAAGAAATATCCGACACGTATCAGCACCGAATTGCTTCGGATATTACCGTCGGCATATCGCCAGCCTTTATCATTTGTCTGCGGTGTGGTTGCATCTACAAATCCGTTACGATAGAGGATTGCACCATAAAACGCATTCTTCTCGTTGAAGGTATATTCGACACCGGCACCGATGCACCATCCGATATTGATTGGCACAACCTTGGCCACGGCACCCAGTTTTTCATTTGATTTCTTGACGACGGAGTCTTTGGTAAGCCGCATGGTATAATCGCCTTTCTGACTTAGAAGGATATCGAAATCAAATCCGGTTTGAGCAAACACTTTAAACTTGTCAAAGTCGAATGCCTTCATTTTTAAACCGATGGGAATAGCAAGATATTGCATCTTCTTATACGTCACGTTTGCATCTAAGAGATAGGTAGCTGGTGGTTGTTGCTGCAGTGTGGTATCATATGCCACATCAATACTGCCACCTCGCCAATCGATACCCACACCGGTATAGATCGTATATCGCTCATTGGCATTGTAATCGGCATTGATACCGAAACTAAATCCAAGATGTCCCTTGCCTTTGGTCACCACATAATGATCGGCAGAGGCGGCCGTTGGTTTCAGCGAATTGATGGTAGGCCCCAGAAACAATCCGAAACGAAAGGTTCTGAAGATTTTATCGGTCTTGCTTTCCTGTGCCATCGAAAGATTGGAGAATGCGGTAAGCGCCGTGAGGCATGAAATAAGAACTAGCTTTTTCATAATTTTCAGTTTAGTTAACAATTTATGCCTCATTTTTGCAATCCTGCAAAACAGGAAACGATGACTGAACAAAATTACCCCCATAAACACCTAGGTATAGCAATTCTTTGTTATTTATTTTTAAGTATGTTCGCCGCCTGTACCTCAGAAAAAAGCAAGAAGGATATTGACGTATCCAAGGTAGATGTCAACATGAAATCGATCCGCTTCGATAAGGAATTATATGCCTGCGATACCAATCATCTGGATGCTTCAGTGAATGCGTTAGGCAATAAATATCCCGATTTTTCGAATGTCTATTACAGGGAAATCACCGGCTTTGCCCACAATGACGACAATGAAGCCTTTTTGAATTCGGTCAGACATTTTCTCACCTATAAAGATTATAAAGGCTTGTATGATACTGTGCAGAAGAAGTTCCCTGATGTGAAACAGATCGATGCCGATCTCAGCACCTTGTTCAAACATGTGAAGTATTATTTTCCGAAGGAAAAAGTCGGCGATGTGTACTACTTCATTTCGGGCCTCAACAACTGGAGCGCCGTGACGGTCGATACGGCCTTGGGCATAGGCCTCGATATGTATCTGGGCACCGGGTATCCGTTCTATGCATCGGTGCAGTTGCCCGCCTACGAAATCGAACATTGCAAACCTGAAAATATTCCTGTAAACGCCAGTAAGGTCATTTATGAAAACATGTTTCCTTTTGAGCCCGACGGGAAAAATCTCCTCGACCTCATGATCATGAAAGGCAAACAACTCTTGTTCATGGAATATACCTTACCGAAGGCCAGTGAGGAATTATTGATGGGCTACTCAAGTAAACAACTGGCATGGTGCAAGCAGAATGAAGCGATGGTCTGGAATTATTTCTCAATTCAGAAGTTGTTGTATTCGACCAACTGGCAGGATGTGATGCGTTATGTAAATGATGGACCTACATCGACTGGTATGCCGCCGGAATCGCCGGGCAATATCGGTTCATGGATGGGTTGGCAGATCATACATCTTTATATGCAAAAACACCCTGAAAAATCGATGGTGGATATCCTGAATGACAAATCTGATGCGCAGACCATCTTACGGGATTCGGGATACAGACCTAAGTAGGAATAGATAAGAGAAATGAGATAAGAGATATCAGACAGTGCTACTGAGAATTTAATACCAGCTATTTTCACTTTACGCAATCTGTTATATATTCCACTGAATTAAAATGGACGGAAGAGCTGCCTTAAAAAATAGATTTCACCCTTTAAAATTTGCCATCAATTATATCAATCCTATACACAAGAGTTGTAGGATACATTTGCCGAAAGCACTACATGAAAAATATCTGTATCATAGGCGGTTCAACTGGCATAGGAAAGGCATTAGCCGATTCGCTGGCCGACGAACATCGAGTTTACGCTACCTTTCACAAACATGAAATAAGTTCAACCTCGACATGCACATACCATCACCTGAATGTACTTGACGAATATCCCGATACAAGTTTCCTTCCAGAGCGTATCGACGCCTTGATCTATTGTCCGGGCTCTATCAACCTGAAGCCTTTTAACCGTATTCCGGCGTCAGATTTCCTGCAAGATTATATGCTCAATGTATTGGGAGCTGTCAAGTGCATACAGGCGGTATTACCTAATCTTAAAAAATCAAATCAGGGTTCTGTCGTCATGTTTTCAACGGTAGCCGTGCAGACCGGTATGCCCTTTCATGCTATCGTTTCAAGTAGTAAAGCCGCAGTGGAAGGATTGACCAGGGCATTGGCTGCTGAACTGGCACCCGTCATACGCGTCAATTGTATTGCACCTTCGCTAACCGACACGCCCTTGGCAAATTCATTGTTAAGTACGGAAGAAAAGATACTGGCATCTGCCAACCGGCACCCGATGAAAAAAATCGGTACAGCCCAAGACCTTGCTGCCATGGCTAAGTTTTTAGTATTGGAAGACAGCACCTGGATTACTGGACAAATCTTTCATGTGGACGGAGGACTGAGTGCCATCAGGTAAATCGTACATCGGATTGAATAATAAATTCCATTACTAAAAGTATTTACCCTTTAACCGGAATAAAGAATGAGGACTTGATATATAACAATAAAAAGAACCAACGAACATGGCAGTATATGAATTAAAATATGAACAGAAGATTCCATCAACCTTAGATAAAGTCTGGGATTATTTTTCCTCTCCGATGAATCTGAAGGAAATTACACCGGCCTATATGAATTTTTTGGTCACTTCTTCCGCTTTTCGTGACAAGATGTATCAGGGTATGATGATTACCTATAAAGTGAGCCCCTTATTGGGTATACGTCTCGACTGGTGCACTGAAATCACGCAGGTCAGGCATCTGAATTATTTTGTAGATGAGCAGCGTGAAGGCCCATATACGATCTGGCATCATCAGCATCATTTTGAAGAAATTGAAGGCGGTGTGCTGATGACGGATATTATCCATTACAAAATTCCATTTGGTATGCTGGGTAAAATCGCGAACAGTTTGTTTGTCAAAAAACAATTGAGGGGCATCTTTCAATACAGGATAAAGAAAGTGGAAGAACTGTTCGGTCAAATGAAGTAGACAGGTATACTAAAACTGAATGTATTTTCGCAGACTTATGAATGAACGAATCAAAGCTCATCTGGCGCTTTTAGGTGCGAATCTGTTTTACGGTGCGGGGTTTACAGTGGCCAAGATTGTGATGCCTTCACTGATACAACCCAAAGGGTTCATTCTGATCCGTGTGGCTATCGTCACCATCCTGTTTTGGCTTTCGTATTTCGGTGGTGAAAATTTCAGGACTAAAATCGATCGAAAGGACTGGAAAACATTGATTCTTTGTGCCATCTTCGGTGTCGCTACCAATCAGCTTTTGTTCTTTCTGGGATTGAATCTTACATCGCCAATCCATGCATCGTTGATGATGTTGTCGACACCGATATTGGTGAGCTTGTTTGCCGTATACGCCTTATATGAGAAACTGTCGGTCAACAAAATGATCGGATTGATTTTGGGAGTTTCGGGTGCAGTGATTTTAGTGTTGCTTGGAGGAAAAGAAAAGGTAGCCACCAATGCATTGCTCGGTGATATGTTTGTGCTGATGAATGCCACCTCTTACGCGATTTATTTGGTCATTGCCAAGCCATTGATGTCGAAATACCGACCCATCATCGTCATCCGCTGGGTCTTCCTGATCGGGCTTTTATTTGTTTTTCCGTTCGGTATCAAAGAATTCAATGAAATCGACTGGAGCTTATTCTCCTTCAACGAGTATTCTGCAGTGGCCTTCATTGTGATCTGCTGCACATTCTTTACCTATCTGTGGAATATTTATGCGTTACGGATTTTAAGTCCGGCAACCGCAGGTGCTTATATTTATCTACAGCCTGTATTTGCCGCCTTAATAGCAGTATTCTTTTATAATGAAAACCTGAGTTGGATAAAGATTATCGCATCTGTCTTCATATTCACCGGAGTTTATTTTGTGAGTAAACGAAAAGTCGCTGTTGCGAGATAATAATAGTTATTCTATTACTTTGGCAATAGTGAGTCGATTACCTTCGGATACCAAGTGTGTTCCAGATTCAGCACTTTTTCTGCCAGGGTTTCAGGCGT
Organism: uncultured Bacteroidota bacterium; assembly: GCA_903875055.1. GTDB lineage: Bacteria > Bacteroidota > Bacteroidia > Chitinophagales > Chitinophagaceae > OLB11. The sequence continues at coordinate 20,391 of CAIQUX010000218.1, read as the reverse complement.
TTCTCCCTTAGCGATTTTTACTTTCTTTTGGAGAAGTATAGTGCCCTCGTCATATTGTTCGTTTACGATGTGAATTGTCATTCCACTTTCCTTCTCCTTAGCGGCTATGACAGCTTCGTGCACATGATGTCCGTACATTCCCAATCCGCCATATTTAGGAAGTAGCGCAGGATGAATGTTGATCAACTTATTGGCATAGGCTTTCACCATATAATCAGGTATTTTCCATAGAAAACCAGCCAATACGATCAGATTAGGTTTATATAAGTCAATCGTATCGATAAAAATCTCTTCCTGAAAAATATGTTTATTCAGCAACAACACATCCACACCATATTCTTTTGCAATTTCAATTACACCGGCTTCCGGATTATTCGTGATGATCATCGGAAAATTCACATCATTACGGTCCTTAAAATAATTCAAAATCGCCTTTACATTACTACCACCCCCGGATGCCAAAAGTAGGATATTATTCATTCGGCAAAAGTAGACATTTATTCATCAATTCAAATTTGATTTTTCTAAAAAGTAGTCAATATGCTGTGTTACAGCCACCTTTATTTTCAAAACCGAACATGGTATTTTTAAAATTATAAAATTACCTTTGCGACCTTATGAGAATAGAAATAGCCGAACTCCTGAAAGGAGAAAAGACAGATATCGAGATCACTGTGATGGGTTGGGTGCGCACCTTCCGCAACAACCAGTTTATTGCCTTGAATGATGGAAGCACCAATCATAACCTGCAGGTTGTAGTCGACTTCAATGCCATGGATGAAACCATTCTGAAGCGGATTACCACCAGCGCGTGTATTTCGGTCAGCGGCAAACTGATCAAATCACAAGGAAAAGGACAGACTGTTGAATTAGTGGCCGATACGGTTGAAATTCTCGGCGACAGCGATGCTGAAAAATATCCGCTGCAACCTAAAAAACACAGTCTTGAATTCCTTCGCGAAATTGCCCATCTGCGTTTCCGTACGAATACCTTTGGCAGTGTCTTTCGTTTGCGCAATGCTCTGATATTCGGTATCCATAAATTCTTCCAGGAACAAAACTTCCTCAATATCCACTCACCTATTATTTCAGCCAGTGATGCTGAAGGAGCAGGTGAAATGTTCCGCGTTACAACGCTGGATTTGAATAAACTGCCGAAAACAGAACAGGGCGATACTGATTTTTCGCAAGACTTTTTTGGACGAAGCAGTAATCTGACAGTAAGCGGACAGCTTGAAGCCGAACTCGCCGCCATGGCATTCACAAAAGTATACACGTTCGGTCCGACTTTCAGAGCTGAAAATTCAAATACCGCCAGACATCTCGCCGAATTCTGGATGATAGAACCCGAAGTGGCTTTCAACGACCTGAAGGACAATGCTGATCTGGCTGAGGATATGCTGAAATATGTGATCCGATATGCCATGGAGAAACATCCTGATGACATTGATTTTCTTGATGCCCGTCTTGCAGAGGAAGAAAAGCAAAAGCCAACCAATGAGCGTGCTGAATTCGGCTTGAAAGAAAAACTGAACTTCATGCTTGAAAATAATTTCGAGCGAGTGACTTATACCGAAGCCATTGAAATTCTGTTACAATCACCAGCCTACAAGAAAAAGAAATTTCAGTATGAAGTGAATTGGGGCATCGATATGCAAAGCGAACATGAACGTTATCTGGTCGAAAAACATTTCAAGAAACCGGTCATCGTGACCGATTATCCGAAAGACATCAAAGCGTTTTATATGCGTCAGAACGAAGACGGCAAAACGGTTGCTGCCATGGACATTCTGGCGCCGGGTATCGGTGAGATCATCGGTGGTTCGCAACGTGAGGAACGCCTGGATAAACTCGAACAACGAATGCAGGAAATGCATATCCCGACGGAAGAAATGTACTGGTATCTGGATACACGCCGTTTCGGCACCTGTAAACATGCTGGTTTCGGTCTTGGTTTCGAACGTCTTGTACAGTTCGTAACAGGAATGGGAAATATCCGAGACGTAATTCCTTTCCCTCGAACACCGAAGAACTGTGAATTTTAGTTCGGTTTCTGACTTATTTTTATTTGATCCATTTTTATTAAACCTCAGGTATACCTTCCATTTCAATCTGATTCAGAACAAATCAGACTTGTCCTGAATAAATGATTTTTTTTTATAGATTTGTGGTTGTTCAATTTTAATGACCGCCATGAAACCAGCCAAACAAAAAAAGTCAAGTCAAGTCGCTCAAAGTGCGTCCGCTTCAAGAAATATTCTGAGCGCAGAACCTTATATTCCACAAAAGCTTGATTATATCTGGCCTTCTATCATTGCAGTGATTGCGTTCTTGCTCTATGCCAATACACTTCAATATGGTTATGTACTCGATGATGCCGTTGCCATCACGAATAATCAACTGGTTCAAAAAGGTTTTGGTGGAATCGGTGAACTTTTGACTGTGGACTTTTGGCATTTTTCTAATTTGTCATTGGGTTATTACAGACCTTTGTCATTGATCACCTTTGCCATCGAGCATCAGTTATTCGGCTCCAATCCTCATATTACCCACTTCATTAATGTGTTGCTCTATGCATTTACTGGGTTCATGCTGGGGTTGCTTCTTCAGGAACTATTTCCAAAGTATAAGAAATTATTCCCCTTCCTCATTTGCATTTTGTTTATCGCGCATCCTATACATACCGAGGTTGTCGCCAATCTGAAAAGCCGAGATGAGCTATTTAGCTTTCTCGGTATTATTTCTGTGTTATTCTTGATGTTACGAAACGAAGGCTCAGAAAAAAAGACATCCCTTTTTCTATCCTTATTTATCTACTATCTTGCTTTCCTGTCGAAGGAAACGGCTATCACGCTGATTGTTTTATTGCCAGCCTGTTTTTATTTTTTCAGGCAAAAAAGCGTGATAGACTGCATTGTCAAAACCGTTCCTTTCCTTGTTGTTATGTTGCTGTTTTACTTCCAAAAAAATCAGATATTAGGAAGTGTCAACCAGGAGTCGTTCTTCGAATTGAATAACTACCCTTATATCGATGCCGAGTTCCCAAGCAGCATGGTCATACTCGTATATGCCTTCAAGTTGATCATCTTCCCTCATCCTTTGAAATATGATTATTCATATAATGTGATTCCGGCGGCATCGCTATCCGATCCAATGGCCCTGCTTGGATTAGCCTTGTTTGGTGTGCTACTTTTCTTTATGGTCAAAGGAATCATGAAGAGAACAATATGGGGTTTTTCTTTGGTTGTATTCTTCGCTACATTTCTGCCTGCCCTTGCTTTCATCTGGATGCGTGGTGGAATTTTTGCAGAACGATTTCTATACGCTGCAAGCCTTGGATTCAGTGTGTCTTTAGTGTATTTCATTGCCAAGGCATTGCAGTTGGATCTCAAATCTGAAGCCGCGGAGTCTTCATCAGAAAACTCCAATAGTAGTTTGAATTCCTTGCTTACTCCCAAGACTCTGTTACTAGCGGGATGTGTTATTCTGCTAGCATACTCCTTCAAAACATTCGACAGAAACAAGGCTTGGAAAGATAATATCACTTTATTTTCGACCGATATCGTGCATTCGTATAACAGCACGCAGAATAACAGGCATTACGGACACGACTTACTTGAACAAGCAATTGCCGAAAAAGATTCAGTCAAGCGACTCGCTGGAGCTCAGAAAGCCATGGTGTATCTAAAACGAGCTGTTGAAATCAATCCTCGTTTCGGAGAGGTATGGGGCGATCTGGGACGAGTCTATACTGATATCAAATTCATGCCTGATTCAGCTATCTATTTTTACAAACGATGCGTCAAGGCCACGCCAGGGGCAGCTATCACCTATACCAATTTAGGTGTTGTCTATTTGCGAATTCAGAAATACAAACTGGCTTCTTTCTGTTTTAACAGGGCAATAGAAATCAATCCTAATTTGGCAGATCCGCAACGTTATTCTGCAGAGCTCAAAAAAGCGACAGGTTTGGACATCCATATTTACCCTACAGAAGAAGACAGCGATCCAACAGGACAGCAGACACCCGATTTAAAAGTGCCAGTCTACCAACATTAAAGCTGCCTTACTCAATGGTGGTTCTTATACTAATTGGAACCTTCCATAATAGCTCAGAATTACACATGTTTTTCACATAGTTTTAACGCCCGAAAAACGGCAGCAAAATATAAATTTGCTGTCCTGATTATTCGTTTTATTTCTCATATGAAGACCATACTTATATACTTTACTGTTTGTCTTGCATCCTTGCAGGCCATCGCGCAGGAAATGGTTTTTACAACCAGACCTGCCGCAAAAAAAGTGGGCGTTCAGGACCGGTTTGAGGTTCGGTATATAATTCAGAATGCCTCCAATATTCAGAAATTCTCCTTGCCGCCCATGAACGACTTTGATGTGGTTGGCGGACCCATGCAAAGCCAAAGCACGTCGTATGTGAACGGAGAAAGAACCTCCTCTTTTGAATTGACATACGTCTTGAAAGCCAAGCGAAAAGGATCTTTAGTTATACCCGGTGGTATCGCTTATTCTGATGGTAAAACATACCGTTCGAATGATGTGAACATCGAAGTAATTGATGGGAGTGTGGCACAACAACAAAATCAGGCTCGACAACGTAGTAACAATCCGTTCGATGATCCGTTCTTCAATCAGGACCCGTTTGCTGACATTCAACGGCAACAGCAACAGATGCTTCAACAGATGCAGCAGATGCAACGGGCTTTGGGAGGACAGCAACAGCAATTACCGCGTCAGGCCCAACCTCAGGGTCAGGCACCTGAAATGATTTCCAAAGAAGATGTAAAAGATAATATTTTCATCAAAGTAGATGTCGACAAGAAAAATGTAGCTCTTGGCGAACAGATCACAGCAGTATATAAATTGTACACCCGTATGGGTATGCAGGTCAGTCTGACTAAGCTCCCATCATTGAATGGTTTCTGGAGTCAGGATTTTAAAATCCCTCAGCCTCCTAAACCTACGCGCGAAGTATTGAACGGCAAAGAATATCAGGTTTTTGTCTTGAAAAAATCAGCTTTGTTCCCAACGCAAACAGGCACACTATCGCTCGATCCGGCTGAAGCGGAAGGAACCGTGCAAGTTTTGAATGCGAAGAAAGTCAAACAAGATGATCCATTCGGTGGCTTCTTTGGGAGTGCCTTCGCTACGTCCTATGGTTATGAAGATGTGCCGGTCAAATTAAAAAGTACAGCTATCAACATCAATGTATCCGATATTCCGAAAGCAAATAAACCAGCCTCATTTGATGGAGCCGTTGGAAGCTATACCATAGAAAGCAATATCGACAAGACTGAATTGACGACAGATGACAATGCTCGCATTACGTTACGCGTCAGCGGTTCAGGCAATTTAAAACTGATCGGCACACCGCTTATCAAATTTCCGGAAGATCTGGATGCCTATGACCCTGAGGTGCTTGATACCATCACGAACACGAATAACATCATTGCGGGATATAAAACATTTACTTACAACGTATCTCCAAAAGTGGCAGGCACATTTGTCATCCCATCGACTGAATTTAGCTTTTATGAGCCATCATCAAATTCATACAAAACCCTGAGTACGCCATCCTATACTTTGCATGTCAAACCAGGAAAATCTACCGGTGTGTCTTTTGCTAAAGGCACTTCGCTTAAAGACATCCACGATATTCATTCCAAGCCTTCTGAAATCAGAAAATCATCCGATATTACCTTACAAGATAACCCATTATTCTGGGGAGGCTTTGCTTTGCCTTTCCTTGCTTATATCGGATTGGTTGCCTTTAAACGTAAAGAAGATAAATTACAAAGCAACGCTGTGCTCTTCCGAAACAAGAGGGCCAATAAAGTAGCACTGAAACGTTTGGCTTCCGCTGAAAATTACCTGAAACAGCATGCTCAAAGTTCTTTCTATGAAGAAACTTCCAAGGCGGTGTGGCTTTACCTGAGCGATAAACTGACTATTCCTTTATCAAATTTATCGAAAGAGATTGCAGACGAGAAACTCACGCAACGAAATGTCCCATCTTCTACTAAGGATGAGATTTTCAGGATAACGAAGGAATGTGAAATGGCCTTATATTCACCTGACAGCGGCACGTTGAAAATGCATCAGACATACAGTGATGCGTTGAGATTGATAGGACGATTAGAAGAAGTATTAGCGTGAAAAAAATCATCTTCATAACATATAGCTTTTTGTTTCTGATTGCTCTGCAAAGCAAGGCGGAAAACAATATCATGTATGATAAGGCCAATCAGCTGTATCACAATAAGAATTACGACAGCGCTGCCCAACTCTATCAGCAGATGATGAATGACGGTTATTGCTATGCCGATCTGTATTATAATGCCGGTAACGCTTATTACCGTCTTAATAAAATCGGTCTCGCCATATGGAGTTATGAAAAAGCATTACAGATCCAGCACAATAAAAACTATAGCGACAATCTCACCTTAGCAAAAAAGAGAATCAAGGAGCCTATTGATGAAGTAAGGGATATTTTCTTTATTCGTTGGTGGCAAGGTATGTATAGACTTTTTACCGTGAATACCTGGGGGGGGCTGGCGTTGACTTTTTTCCTGTCTGGTTTTCTTATTCTTTTTATTAAAAAATTAAGGCAGAGGTTTACATTTCCTCAAGGTATCACTTCTTTTATTTTTGTGTTATCCGGTTACTGTTTATTCTTGATGATGATAAGTGCCTACAATGAGAATTATCATTACCGGGGTATTATTATAGAGCCAAAAACCTTATTTACATTCACAACTAAAAAAGAACCCATCTTCTTAAGTGAAGGCATCGAGGTGAGGGTGATGGATACGAACGTTTCAAAAAAAAAGGCAGCAGGCTTCAATTACATACTCGTCAAATTACCTGATGGCAGAGAAGGATTGATTGACATAAAATCTATAAAAAAAATATAGATATCCAAGGTACTCCTTATTCAATCAACAAATCCCGAGTGATTGAAGAACTAGATTTAATTGAAATTCGCAGCACCCGTTTATCAATCAACTCAGGTGCGATTTCGGGCCATTCAATAAAGCAATAATTGTTGTCGTTCTCCAAAATATCCTGCACGCCGGCTTCAATGGCATCCTGTTCATTTTTCAGACGATACCAATCCATATGAAGTATTTTCTGCTTCGTGGTTTCAATTTCATATTCATTGATGATGGAATACGTCGGACTGCTTACATTATCCCTTACGCCCAATTCATCACATAAAGCCCGTATCAAAGTCGTTTTACCGCTTCCCATCTCTGCATAAAAAGCAAAACAGCGGGCTGAAGGATAAGCCTCCAATATTTTTTTTGCCACATCATGGATTTCGTCCAGTGAAAATCTTAGTTCCATAAAGTAAAGATAATGAGTTGCAGGATATTTGTACCTGCTCTGTTTGCTCAATCCATCCAGTCAACCCAAGCTAACTTAAACACGAATATCAGACTATGATTCATCTTATCTTTGCGTCATGGAAAATACTGTAGAACGTAAAGTGGAAGGCATGACCTGCGGTAATTGCGCGCTGACCATCACTACCTATCTGACAAAACAAGGTGCAAAAGATGCGGTGGCTAATTCGGCTACAGGTGATCTGAGTTTTACTGTAGATGAAAAGCTGAATGTGGATACCTTATTGAATGGGATTGAAAATCTCGGTTATTCCATCGTGAAGGAAGAGGAAGGACAAGAAGACGCGGTTCATTCTCATTCAAAGGAAAAGAATTTATTCCTGATCAGCCTGCTCTTTTGGATACCCCTGATAGCGCATATGTTTTTCAGTTGGAGCATTTTACATAACCCCTGGTTTCAGCTTGTCCTGTGCACACCTGTCTATATGATCGGGGTCTTCTATTTTGGCAAAAGTGCCTTGCGTTCGATCCGAAACGGTATTCCTAATATGGATGTGTTGGTTTTCATAGGAGCCAGTGCTGCTTACTTCTATAGTCTCACAGGGTGGTATCTTCATCCTGAGCATTTACATAACTATTTGTTTTTTGAAACTGCTGCTTCGATTATCACACTTGTATTGCTTGGAAATTATCTGGAAGAATATACGGTAAGTTCGACAGCGGCCTCGATAAAGGAATTGATAAAGCTTCAAAAGACTAAGGCGAAGTTGATTCTGGTCGATAGTATCGGAAAAGAAAGTATGCACGAAGTTGAAAACAAATATATCCGTTTAAATGACTGGGTGTTGGTGAATAGCGGAGACCAGATTCCGATCGATGGGGTCATTATCTTCGGGCAAGCACAAGTTGATGAAAGCATGATGACAGGTGAAAGTATTCCTGTTTCTAAGAACATAGGTGACAATGTGGTCGGAGGCTCAGTGGTAACAGATGGTAGTATCAAAATCAAAGCAACCGCAGTTGGAAACAAAACGGCACTTTCCACCATCATTCAATTGGTTAATCAGGCACAGGCCGCAAAACCTCCGATGCAAAAACTAGCCGATAAGATCAGCGCTGTGTTTGTGCCTTCAGTAATCGGTATCGCCTTATTAACTTTTGTAATCAACTATTGGGCATTCGATAAAGGTATGCAGGACAGTATGATGCGAACGATTGCCGTGATGGTCATCGCGTGTCCGTGCGCCATGGGATTAGCCACGCCGGCTGCCGTCATGGTGGGCCTTGGACGTGCGGCTAAAAATGGAATATTAATCAAAGGCGGTGACACTCTTGAAAGTTTCAGAACGATCAAACAATTTGTCTTTGACAAGACCGGAACGCTGACAACCGGGAAATTAGCGATAGCCTCTTTTCATACTACCATCGACGAGTCAGAATTTAAAAATATAGTCACCTCGATTGAACGACATTCTTCGCATCCTATTGCAAAAAGTATTGTAAAGGAATGGACCTCTTCGAATGAGATCGCATTACGTGATATTCAGGAAGAAAAAGGTGTTGGCATTAAGGCCACTGATGCAGAAGGTAATCGTTGGCAAATCGGTTCATACAGGATTGAAGAGAATAATACGGTACAATCTCATGATCTTATTGTCTTGAAAAATGGCCAACATGTCGGCTGGTTGGATATCACTGATGAATTAAGAACAGATGCCAGGCAGGTGATCGCAGAATTGAATCAGCATGGGTTTAAAACCATCTTATTGAGTGGCGACAGAAAAGAAAAATGTGAGCGCATTGCGCAGGAACTGAATATCACCGAAGTATACAGCGAACAGTTGCCGGTACAAAAACTGGATGTTCTTGACACACTCATGAAAACTGCACCCACTGTGATGGTTGGTGACGGCGTGAATGATGCACCTTCATTGGCAAAGGCCACCATTGGTATTTCATTAAGCGACGCTTCTCAGATTGCCAAACAGAGTGCGAATGTACTTCTATTGAAAAATAAATTATCCTCGCTTCCTTTAGCGATTGGATTGGGAAAACATACCTATTTGACAATCAAGCAAAACCTGTTCTGGGCGTTTGCCTATAATGTGATGGCGATACCGATAGCCGCAGCCGGCTACCTGACACCAACGTGGGGCGCTGGTATCATGGCCCTAAGTGACGTTGTATTGATCGCGAATTCGTTGCGCTTGAAATATAAAAAGGTCCATTAAAAATTACGTTGATGTGTCGCTGACGAAATGAGCATTTCGAAGCTTGAATCGATTATCCACTGACTATTTTTTGCTCAGATAATACAAGGTATTCGAATTTTTCTCATCGAAAATAATTCGGGCTTGTGCCTGAATTTCTGCTGCCGTGACCTTATTATAATTTGCAAATTCCTGATTCATTTTCTCGGCGTCACCCAATAATTCATAGAAGGCCAGATTGTTTGCACGGTTGAGCAGACTCAGATCTTCAAAACAAATCATGCTTTCAATCTTATTCTTTACCTTCTCCAATTCAGCCGCTTCAATCGTGGTATCTATAAGCTTGTGTACTTCTACCTGAATCGCATGATCTGCATCTTCTGGTTTTACATGAGGCAGTATCTTTCCTTCAATGACCAATAAACCTTTTTCGACACTACCTGTATGATAGCAATCGATCTGGCTGAAAAGCTGTTTTTCCTTTACAAGACTTTGATACAATCGCGACGACTGTCCACCTGAAAACAATTCAGTGATCAAATCTGCCGTGTAGTAATCAGGATTCAATCGGTCGGCAATATGATAGGCTTTCAGGATCACACTGACAGGCACTTCTTTTTCCACCACTTGTTTTCTGGCTTCTTGTTGCAAAGGCTCAAGTGGAAGATTACGTTCATACTTAACAGCGGCTTCGATAGGGCCGAACCATTTCTCGGCCAGCTCTTTCACACGTTCCGTTGTAATGTTACCTGCCACACAAAGAATGGCATTGGATGGACGGTAATGTTTAAAGAAAAAATTCTTTACATCCTGCAATTGGGCATTTTCAATATGAGAAAGTTCTTTCCCGATGGTCATCCATTGATACGGATGTTGCTTATAACAAAGCTCACGCAGATATTTCCATGTATCGCCGTAAGGTTTATTGATATAATGTTCCTTGAATTCTTCACAAACGACTTTGCGTTGCACATCAAGGCTCTTTTCGCCAAAGGCCAGACTTAACATACGATCGCTCTCAAGCCAGAAAGCCGTTTCAATATTCTGCGCAGGAAGTTGTATATAATAGTTCGTCAGATCATTGGTGGTGTAGGCGTTATTCTCACCACCCGCCATTTGAAGAGGTTCGTCATAATCAGGAATATTGACCGACCCTCCGAACATGAGATGTTCAAACAGATGAGCGAAGCCGGTTTGCGCCGGGTCTTCATCCTTGGCGCCAACATCATACAGGATATTGAATGCAACCATCGGTGTCGTGGTGTCGTGATGCACGATACAACGGAGACCGTTTTCAAGAATGAATTTTTCGTATTTAATCATGGCGCAAATGTAAATCGACAATTCGACAATGAAGGGATTTGAAAATTTGAAAGTTCAGGAATCCGATTGAATTGAAATGTAAAATCATGCTTTATTCTTCAATAACCTCTTCCACCTTTTCCTTCCACATAATTCATGAAGGCTTTATTGACGACCACATTACCTCCCGGCGTAGGATAATCGCCGGTAAAATACCAGTCACCCTGATTATGTGGACAAGCCTCGTGAAGGTTCTCAATGGTTTGATAGATGATTTCCACTTCCGCTTTTACATCTTCGGGTCTGAGCATCTGGGCAATCTTGGTATTGATCTGCTCAATTGAAAACTGCTTGTAAACACGTTTTACGAAATTCTGTGATGCAAGCTTATTCGATTTTTCGGCCTGAAGGCATTCAGCATACACATCCGCCAATAAATGTTGTTGCTGAGTATCTTTCAATAATTCGACGGTAGCCTGAAAAGCAATAAACTCACCCATCTTACTCATATCGATACCATAACAATCCGGATAACGGATCTGGGGTGCTGACGAAACAATCGTGATTTTCTTTGGCCCCAGTCGATCCAGCATCCGTATGATACTTTCTTTGAGGGTGGTTCCGCGTACTATCGAGTCGTCAATCACCACCAGTGAATCGATGCCGGCCCGGACTGTGCCGTATGTAATGTCATAGACATGCTGCACCATCTCATTCCGTGCCGAGTCTTCTGTAATGAAAGTCCTCATCTTCACATCCTTGATGGCAATTTTCTCTATCCTTACCCGACGTTCAATCATTTCACGAAGTTTTTCTTCGTCAAACTCCTTGTTCCAACCTTGGATACGTTTTAATTTGATTTCGTTGAGATAGGCTTCAGCTCCTTTGATAAGACCATAGAAGGCAGTCTCAGCCGTGTTCGGAATGAAGGAGAAAATGGTATTTCGTAAATCATAATTGATTGCTTTCAGAACTCTTTCAGAAAGCAACCTCCCAAGTTGTTTACGCTCCTTATAGATATCTTCATCGCTTCCCCGTGAGAAATAGATACGCTCAAAGCTGCACGATTTCTTTACAGCTGAAGGTAATATTTTTTCGACCGAATAATTTCCATTGGCTTTTACAATGAGTGCATGTCCTGGTGGTAATTCAATAATCTGGTCAGAGGTTGTCTTAAACGCTGTCATCAGTACAGGGCGCTCAGAGGCTGCTGCGATCACTTCGTCATCGATATAATAATACGCAGGGCGGATGCCATGTTTATCACGCATCACAAAACTGTCACCGTTGCCGCAAAGACCTTCTGCCACAAAACCTCCGTCAAAGAGATTGGTTGCCTTGCTCAACACTTCCTGCCAGTTGATATTCCCAGGGTTCTTAGCCTCTTCTTCTCGAAGATAATAATGAATGGTCTCTATCATGGCTGAGAGGTCACTGTCCATCTGAATCTGAGCCAGTTCATCCTTATGAATAAAGTGAAACAGTTCTTTGGTGTTCATCAGATTGAAATTTCCCGCAAGGCAAAGATTACGAGAGGGGTTGATATCTGACTTGATAAAGGGATGGCAATATTCGATATTATTTCTTCCTTGAGTGCCATATCGAAGATGCCCCATCATCACTTCACCCATGAAACTCAGATAGCCTTTGAGAGTTTCAGGATAATTTCTGATATCGGGGTGTAATTTTTCTACCTCTTCAATTTCATTTTGCACTTGCTTAAATATATCTGAGATGCTTTGCGCTACATTGCTGCGTATCCGTTTCATAAACGGTGTGCCATTTTGAATATCTAGTTTGACGGCTGCAATACCCGCTCCATCTTGACCTCTGTTGTGCTGTTTTTCCATCAGCAGATACAACTTGTTCAGGCCGTAGAAGGCAGTACCATATTTTTGGTGGTAAAAAGAAAGTGATTTACGAAGCCGTAAATAAGCAATGCCACATTCATGGCGTATCTCATCTGACATAGGGTGGCAAATGTAATTTGATTTTTTGTCCTGTCCAAACAAGGAACATCGTTGACCTTACATCATTATGTTAATACATGCAATCCTTTAGAACCCAATGGTCATCAATTCTGTCGAGTCAGATTTTAGAGTCCGTTCTTACTTCTTTTTCATTGCCAGAATCGAGAAATCTGACGAATCTTTCCTGATTGTGTTTTTAAGGTGACCGAGCCCTTCGATTTCCATTTCAACCACGTCGCCTTCTTGCAACCATTGCACTTTGTAATTCGGATCGTTTAACAGACCGGTTCCGTTCAACTCCAGGAAGCATCCGGTTCCGACCGTACCGCTTCCGATCACATCCCCCGGCATGATATCGACCCCATAGGCGCAACGCTCCAGGATTTCGGCAAATGTCCAATCCATGTCGCCAACAGAGCCTTCACTGACCTGAACGCCATTCACCCAGCACTTCATCTTCAGATTATAGCTATTCCCGATATGATTTTCCTTGCACTGAATTTTATAAGGATCCAGTTCGTCGGGTGTCACCAGCATTGGCCCGATCACGGTGCTGAAATCTTTCCCTTTGGCAGGTCCCAAATTGAGCAGCATCTCTTCCATTTGAAGCGTGCGGGCACTCATGTCATTCATGATCATATATCCGCCAATGTATTCATCCGCTTCAGACGCCTTAATATTCCGTCCTTTTTTACACACCACGATGGCTGCCTCCAGTTCAAAATCAAGTTTTTGAAAATGATCGGGCATACAGACAATATCGCCTGGGCCCTGAATGGCCTGATGATTGGTAAAATAGAATATAGGATATTGGTCGAATTCGGCAATCATATCCACCCTGCGGTTTCGACGTGCAGCAGCCACGTGTTGGCGGAATGCATATCCGTCGCGGCAACTGGCAGGTTGTGGAACAGGAGCAAGGATATCAGCATGGTCATAATTTAGGTCACTGGCGTACTTGCCTTCCTTGCATCCTTTATCGGCGGTCTTTACGCGTTCAATAAAGGTATCCCACTTTTCGAGCAATTCTTTCATCGTAGAAGGGAATGACGGGTCGATCGATTGTAGGTTATAAAGCTTGTTATTGTTTAAAATAGCCAGCTGCTCGGCGCCATGATAGCGATGGGTGACAAGTTTCATAATGAAATTTATTTGAGTGCAAAAGTAGTGTGATGAGTCTGAATAAAAAAGGTCGGCTTTTTTGACTCTTTGTAGATCCGTCTTGAACAACCATTATTGATAAGCAGAGGTTGATTCATTGTCTAAAAAACTTATCATCATAAAACCTGCCAGATATTATTTTTAACAAGAAAACCTGTCGACTTGTACTTCAAACAGACAACCCAAATTTTCAAATGAAAAAATTATTTTTTTTTCTTATATCGCACCAATACTTCTGCAAAGACAGGATGGTGTACAATCTCATTATCGATATATTTGAGCGCGCTTATCTTCTTGTTGTTTTCAGTTAGGGCATGTTCAAGTTGCAGTACAGCCTCTTTTGTTTTCCCCTGAGATAATAAGATGGCAGCTTTGTAATAAATGAATTCTGTTTTGTGTCCGCAATGTTCTTCAGCTATACCTAACTGTGAAAGGGCTTCTTCAAAATAACTGATCGTATAGAGCGCCTTGACAAGTGCTTGCCAGGTTGATTTGATGTCCGGTCTTAATTGTACTGCGTTCAGATAACAGATCATAGCTTCTTTGTCAGCATGCATTTCCATCAGACAGTTGCCGAGTGCAAGGCAGTAGGACGCATTATTCTTATTAATATGCAAAGCGATGGAATATGCCTTCATGGCCTTTTCCCATTGCAATTCCTTGGTATAGGTTTCGCCAATCTTGTAGAAAATCTGGTCGTCTTGCGGATTCAACTGAGATGCTCTCCTGTAATAATGACGGGCCTTCGAATATTGTTTTTGCTTATCCCAGCAATAGCCGATAGCGTCAAGAATCACATCTTCAGGTTTGGCAATCGACAAATGCATTTCCAATACCTCTATCGCCTTGTCATATTTCTTCAATTGCATATAGGCATCTCCCTGATTGCGATAGGCATATTCAAACTTATCATCGATGGCCAGACAATAATCGTAGGCATCAATCGCCTTTTCGTATAATTTCAATCCTTGATAAGCTACCCCTAAATTGTACCAAGCCATGGCATTAAAAGGAGTTTGCTCGATAATTTCCTGATGAAGCGATATGCTGTCTTCATGCTTGTTATTAATTTCGGCCCAGAAACAGATTCTTAATAAGGCATCCTCGTTTGTCGGTTCATATGTGAGTATCCTTTTCAGTGTAGTGTATACTTTGTCGAATTCTTCAAGTTCGTCATATATCTCGGAAAGTTCCAGCAGGATATCGGTCTTATCGACACTGTCAAATTTATCTGCATTTCTTTCAAGGATATCAACAGCTTCAGAGAATCTGTTCTGCTCAAGGAATATATCAGATTGAAGAAAAATGGATTCGATATTGTTCGGATCAACTTCATCCAATTGGTCTAAAACGTTTAAAGCCTGCCCGTATTTTTTCTGATCCATCAGCCATTCGGCCTTACGCAAAAGTAGTGTGGAGGAAAATGGGAATAATGTAGTTGCCACTTCGCATGCATAGGTGGCATTTTCTTTGTCGTAATTTGCTTCGAAATAGTCAATGAGATATTCAAAATCGTCCTCGGAAAGAAGGCCATGAGATTCACCTTTTTTCATACGGTGAAATTCTATGACCAGGTTTTCAATATCACGAAAGTCGTCGTCAAAAAAATCGTCATTAAACATATCTATTTCAATTTTCGTTAGGGTAAAGTTAGGAGAATAGCCGAACATGTTTCTTTTTTTTATTTAAAATTAATTCTTTATTAATCCACCATGACGTTGAATATAAAAATTATGAGAACTTAATAAAGATGGTATCTTTGCCTTCCAAATTTTTTCACATGGCCATCATACATGAACTTCATAGTGTCCTTCGTTGGACTATTTTAGGGATTCTTTTACTGAGTATTTTTAACGCTTTCTTGGGCATGCAGCAGAAAAAGGCATTCAGTGCTACTGATAACAAAATGGGTTTATTTCTGACTATTCTGGCTGACTTGCAATTGCTAATTGGTCTGCTGCTTTATGTTGTGGGCGATATGGGTTTCAAGAATATTCAACGATTAGGGATGGCTGAAGTGATGAAAAACGGCTATGCACGATTTTTTGCCGTAGAGCACATCTTAATGATGTTGATTGCCATCGTTCTGATACATATCGGCCGATCGAAATCAAAAAAAGCAGTAACCGACCTGTCAAAACATAAAGCCTCCTTCTGGTTTTATTTCATTGCACTGATACTCATTTTAGCATCAATACCTTGGCCTTTCAGACAAGGATTTGAAGCCTTAGGCTGGATTTAGTGTAAGCTCCTGACTGAAGTTGATATGAACCATTTGACTGTCAATTTAATCTTTTCCAATCCAATTTATCATTGAGCTCTATGATTCAAAGTCGGTACTTGATTTATCCTATCTTTGAAAAAATGGATGTATGAGTCTGGATGGTTATTTCAAGTTCATGTTATTGACTTCTTTTCTGTTCGCAGGTCACTCAACGATATATGGCCAAAAGAAAATTGATCAGGTAATTCCTGATGCAGAAAAACGAAAAGTACTTCGTGCTAAAAAGCTATTCAATGAATATAAGATTTATGACGGTGAACGAATCCTGAAAGACCTTGTCAGAGAGCATCCATACGAATATTATTATCATGAAGCCTTAGTTCAATTACAACATCAGGTTTTAGAACAAATTGGCCCGGCATACGCTGAACTGCAATCATTCACTACCCAATTGTCCAATGATAGTTCATCAACTTCCGAAAGGCAGCCCTTGACTTACGAGCTTGAAAGCATGAATGCAAACCAACTGGTTGTTAAAAAAGATACAGTCGCAGCCGAGTGGAACGGTCTTGATTCGGAACCCAGAAAAGTGGACAAAATCAGACGGCGGCCATCAGTAACAACGGAGAAAGAAGATCCTGTGCTGACGGAAGCAACCATGACAATCGACAGCAGTCTGTTAAAAGATGATATCAAGGAAGATGAAAGCGGTTTGCCTCTACCTAAATTGAAAAAGACGGATCATTCATATGAAAAGAAATTAAAAGCGATTTCTGAATTGGCTCAAATTCCAGCTGATAGTTACAAAAAAGATCTGATTCGAAATTGTCGCAGAGCCACCTTGCAGGTTGAATATGCAGACTCGGCTTCTGCTTATTTACGCACATTACTTATTGACACACTCGACCCAGATATCCGGGCAAGTGATGCGGCACGCGAAGCTTTTGAGAACGGGCTTGATGAATTGAATGCAAACGAATCGATATCTGCGCAAAAACAGTTTGAACGAGCCATCGAGTTGAATGCAGATTATTATAATGCCCATTCAAGTTTAGGTGATGTTTGGTATCTGATTGGGAAGGATTCTAATGCCATCACAGAATACAACAAAGCCATTCAATTGCAACCATATCGGCCTGAGCCTTTGGAAAAACTCAGTATGTTTTATTATCAGCGTGGAAAATTTGAAGAAGCAGGTGCTGCCTGTATAGAAGCTATCAGTCTGTATCCCCAACAACATTATTTTCAGTTATTAAAAAGGATAGTAGGTAAGACAGGAAAAAATTTCAATACTCAATGGGTACGCCGAGATGTCTATCCGCTTTCGACAGCGACTAATTATTTTGAATTAACGGCTAAAGAAAAAACACCTTGGTGGACCTACCAGTCGGTGGAAGGTGATGTTCACGGCTATTATGACAGTACGGGAATCGTGAGGCCGAATGAAAAAACAACTGAGCGATATCTGGAGGTGTATGCTTGGAAACAAATACTGAAAGATACTGCCAGATATGTTATTCCATTTGCAAGAGCCATGAATAAAATCGGCTTTCTTGATTGCTATGTTTTAGTCTCATGTTTTCATCACGATTTGTACGCACAGTTTAAGGATTTTGCTAAACTGAACCCACAAAAGATCAAGGACTATTTTTATTTGCTGATCAATTGGGAAGACAAGAAATATGACAAACTGAGGAAAGAATTTTATCCAAAGGAAGACAAGAAAGGGAAAAAGAAGCCTGTGATTGCAGATTCTCCAAAGGCCGAAAAAAAACTGTAATCTTTATTCAGTAAATCTGATTAGTTCATCTGCCAGTTTCCGGTCATTACTCAATCTTGGAACTTTATTTTGCCCGCCTAATTTGCCGATGCTTTTCATGTAACTGATAAATGCATTTTTGGGAAGTGCACGTATTTCAAGTGGCGCAAGTATGTTACCGCGTATCAGATCATCATAGTAAATATTTTTTGAACGCAAGTTATTATCTACTTCTATGGAAAATGAATGTATATCTTGAGGACTATGTTCAAATTCTACAAACCACTCATGGTAACTTGGTGTGTCATTCGACGAAATAAAAGGCGCAACGGTAAATTCTGTAATTCGTACCTGAAACTTATCGGCCGCTTTCATTAAGGCATACTCTACTTCTTCAGCAATCACATGTTCCCCAAAAGCAGATATAAAATGTTTGATGCGCCCTGTAACTACAATACGATAGGGATGCAATGAGACAAACTTAATTGTATCTCCTATATTATACGCCCATAACCCGGCATTGCTGCTGACAATCAAGGCATAGTTCACATTCAGTTTTACGTCATGTAATGAAATTCTTGTTGGATGGTCATTGAAAATTTCATTTGAAGGTACGAATTCAAAATACATGCCTGCATTCGTGTTCAACAAAAGGCCTTCTTCTGTTTGGGTGTCTTGATAAGCAAAAAAACCTTCACTGGCTGGAAACGTCTCAATGGTATCTATCCTTCTCCCAATACTCTCCATCAGTTTAGCCTTGTATGGTTCGAAATTAACACCGCCATGGGCCAGCACTGAAAAATTTTTAAACAAATCTCCTATTTTTTTACCACTCTTCTCCATCAACCGATCGAAGTACATCTGCATCCAAGGTGGAATACCACTTATAAGACGCATATCTTCTCCAATTGTTTCCTTCATGATTGCATCAAGTTTTTTTTCCCAATCATCGATGCAGTTAGTGTCATAAGAGGGCAATCTGTTTTTGGTAAGATAAGCTGGCACATGATGGTTGACAATCCCACTCAATCGACCTGTATGAATACCATTCACAGTTTCCAGTTCTGGTGAGCCTGACAAGAAAATCATTTTCCCTTCGACGAATTGCGCGTTTCCTGTTTCAGCAATATAACAAAGCAATGCATTTCGTGCGGCGATGATATGAAAGTGAATACTTTCCTTACTGATGGGTATATATTTTACTCCGCTTGTTGTTCCGCTTGTTTTTGCGAAGTAAAGCGGCTTGCCCTTCCAAAGTACATCCGATTCTCCTGCCTTCACATGTTCAATAAATGGTTTAAACTGCTCGTAATCACGAATCGGCACAGCTTGTAAAAATTCCTGATGGTATTTAATTTCATTAAACGAATGCGCCTTTCCGAATTGAGTGTGATCTGCATCTTGCAGCAGGTTATGTAATAATTGATCTTGATGCCAAACAGCATGTTGTGTTTCCTTTTTAATTCTGGAAGCCACAAAGGCGGCAAAGGGTCTGGCCAATAAGGATTTAACACGCATAACGGAATGAGATAAATAGTTGCCAAATATACAAACTGACTCAGGAAAAAATCTTCGTTAATTTCAATCCGCAAAGGCCAACCTGAGGACATAAAATTGGAAATTATGTCATATTATACATAAATTAATATAAAGACAGAAGGCGGCCGATGAGGCATAATTCAATATTTACAGGCCTTTAGAGAGTAAAAGGCGCAAGATGGTATAAAGAATTAAAGTTTACCAACAGTTTGGTGGAAAAGATTTTTTACATATCTTTGCCGTCCTTAAAAATACACGTCATGTTTGGAATCGTAGATATTGCTGGACAGCAATTCAAAGTTAAGTCAGAAGATAAAATTTATGTTCACCGTCTTCAGGGAAATGTCGGAGATGTGGTTGATGCGAAAGTGTTGATGACATCAAATGACGGAAAAATTTCCATGAGCGGATCTGCGAAAGCAGAAATCCTGAATCATCTTCAGGGTGACAAAGTGATTACTTTTCATAAAAAGAGAAGAAAAGGATACACCAAAAAAATAGGTCATCGTGAAGCGTTGACACAAGTTAAGATTACATCACTTGCTTAAATTCAAACCGAAAGAAAATAATTTAATAAAAGAAATAAAATTTTTATATCATGGCACATAAGAAAGGTGAAGGTAGTGTAAAGAACGGAAGAGACTCACAGAGCAAGCGTTTAGGCGTGAAGTTGTTCGGTGGGCAGTCAGCAATTTGCGGAAATATTATCATCCGCCAGAAAGGAAATAAATATCATCCGGGCGCCAATGTTGGTCAAGGAAAAGACTTTACATTGTTCGCTTTGAACGACGGGACGGTTACATTCAGAAAATCGAAAGAAAAAACTTTCGTATCAATTTTGTAATTATAAATAAATATTTAT
>CAIQUX010000217.1 GCA_903875055.1 uncultured Bacteroidota bacterium | reverse complement strand
GACGTATAATTTCGGAACTGCAATCACACCAACGGCTTTGCCTACTGCCGGTGTGCCAATTTCGAATCTGAGTTTGTCAGTTATTTCGCAAGGTAATAATGCCAATATCAATCAGACATCGATCAATTTGACAACAACATCAGCCTCTAATCACAGCGGGGCGTCCGGAGAAATGAATGCAGGCATCACAGCGCGTAACAGAAACTTTCAGTCAGATTCCAGTGCGTACTTCGAATTGACATTGACACCTTCTGCAGGAAATACGGTGACGATTAATGGAATGAATTTTGGTTCTCGATCGACCAGCACCGGACCAACCACTTTGGATATACGCAGCAGTGCAAATAACTACTCAAGCCCAGTTGCCTCTATCCCCGTTTCTGCCAATTCAACTTGGACATTGATAACTCCTGTGTTTACTTCCTTATCTAGCACAGCACCGCTTACACTGCGTATTTATGGTTATGTCACAAGCGGAAGCGGTTCCGTTGCCACAGGCGGTAGTGCAAACAACTGGCGTATTGATGATATCAAATTGAATGTTTCAATGAGTACATCTTACGCATGCTCACTTGCCACAAGCGCTGCATCTTCACCTATTATCTGTCATGGCGGGAGCAGTTTGATTACTGTTTCAACCACAGGAAGTAATGGATCGTTACAATATCAACTAAACAACAATGCCATACAGACTTCAAATCAATTTGCGAATGTTACAGCAGGCACCTACACCGTCCATGTTTCAGATGCATTCTTATGTTCAGCATCCACTATCATTACCATAAGTGAGCCGGCTTCGACTGTGGTCACAGCTTCAGATGTCACAGCTTGTGCTGGTGTGCCTGTTTCATTATATGGATATCCTTCAGGTGGTATGTTTAGTATCCCCAATCCTTATAACGGAGTATCCACCTCATTCATCTATACATATACAGACAGTCTTGGATGTATTGCTGTTTCGTCACCGGCCAATGTCACTGTCACGCCTTGCGCAGTGTTGAATCTGAAATTATTTCTTCAATCGTATTATATGGGTTCTGGTTTGATGTCATCAGTGCTGTTTAATCAAGGTGTCAGTCTTGATCCGGATATTACGGATGATATCACGGTTGAATTACATGATGAATATACTTATGCCAATATTGCATCAGGTATAGCGTCCTTGCATACAGACGGCACAACTTCTATTTCATTTCCATCGATTTCCGGAATGTATTATGTGGTGATCAAGCACAGGAATACATTGCAAACATGGACAGCAACTCCTGTTTTGCTTGGATCGACACCTCTCAATTACGATTTCAGCAATGCATCTTCAAAGGCATTCGGAAGTAATATGAAGGAAGTTGAACCGGGCATATGGGCCTTGTATTCAGGTGATCTGTCACCTGATGAGAATATCGATCTGCTGGATATCACTGATATTGAAACCGATGTTCAGAATTTTGAATATGGTTATTTCTCCACCGATCTGAATGGTGATGGTAATATCGACTTACTCGATTTTCCTGTCATCGAGGAGAATATCGCCAACTTTGTTTTCTCATCTCATCCTGTCTTTATCGTATTTCCGGAGACCATGGAAAATGGTATAAAGTCGTCATACACTGTCGGAGATGTTTTGTTATCGACAGGTAGTTGGAACTTCGATGACGCATTAATCGGCACTTCCACCTCTGACCGGAAGAACGGTGCTCAATCAGCACGAATTCAGAATACAGGAAAGATAACGATGAATTTTGATGTAGTGATCGATTCTGTTTTAGTGACGGTATGGCATGCGAAATATGCGAGTGAATCTAATAGTACCTGGGCCTTATTTATGTCTTCTAACAGCGGCTCAACATGGGTTCAGCAAGGAAGCACGGTAACCACATCTTCAACCACATTGCAAAGTGTTTCATTTGCCGTGAATGTAACAGGGAATGTCCGTTTCCAGATACGCAAACTTTCAGGTGGTCGTCTGAATGTGGATGATGTGAATGTTGCTTCATTGACAACAACAATAGTGAGTAATGACAATGATCATCTGGCATTGGGTAATCCAAGCAATGCAGTGACTGATATTTCATTCCCGGATAATTATCTCCTTATCAAACCTCAATTTGACCTGGCCTACGATGAGTCAAAAGGTAGTGCGGCTTGGGTTGCCTGGCATCTTGACTTGTCGAATGTAGGTAACACACCGAGGTGTGATTGTTTTAATACCGATGTACAAATCCCTGCAAGCTTTTACAGAGCCAGTTCATCGGGTTATACAGGCACCGGTTTTGATCGAGGACATCAGGTACCTTCTTCTCAACGTAACAATAATATCACCGATAATGCTGTGACCTTTCTGATGAGTAATATCATGCCGCAAGCGCCCAATCTCAATCAGATTACCTGGAGCGGATTGGAACAGTATTGTATTACCCTGATCAATAGCGGGTATGAATTATACACGTATAGCGGTGGTTACGGATCAGGTGGTACCGGAAGTAATGGTGGAGTTACCTATACAATAGCAGGTGGCAACATCAATGTGCCATCTCATTTTTGGAAAGTGGTGGTAGCATTACCTGTAGGAAATAATGACCTGAACAGGATTTCAGGAAGTACTCGTGTGATTGCGGTGGACATGCCCAACACGCAAACCGTGAATGCGAATGCCTGGGGAACCTATCGTACAAGTATTGATGCTATCGAATCGGCTACCGGGTTTGATTTTCTGTCGAATCTTCCGATATCAATACAAAATACTATTGAAGCTATGGTCGATAACGGACCAACCAATTGATCATACGATATCCATCACGTAGTAAATGTAATAATGCACCAACAGAAACAAGGCCACGAAGATTCCTATGGCTATGAGTATATATTTTGTTTCTTTCTTCACTATTCAAAAATAATGAAATGTGGCTACAAAATATGAGTATATTCATAAGTATGATGAAACAAAATATGCTATCTTGTGGATTAAATAGCTCCGGCATGCAATCAGGCTTTTCATCCTTTACTCAAGACAATAAGTCTTTCTTACTTCGGATGTCAGAAGGTAAGTTGCACTTCCTGATGGCAGTCATTCTCATACTTTCTTTCGGGAACGCGAAGGCACAAGAACCGCTGATGGCTAAAGCCAATATGATGCTCACCGTTTCATACGGAGCCACGAATTTTAATCGCATCGTATTGGATAAGTATCTGACAAAGCAATCTGTCATTGATCCTTCGATCAGTTATGATATCAAGTATTCGAATCCGCTTTCTGCCAATGTCGATTATGCCATCAGCGATTATACGTCACTTGGCATTGGCGTGAACTATTATTCGTTTGACCTGAAAGAAACACGCAAGGATATTGTCGATTCATTTGACCTAGATACAAAAGGGCATCGCATCGCCATTCAGGTAAGGGCTATGCGTTATATCATTCAGCGACCGCGATCCATCATTTACTTTTTCGCCGGAGCCGGTGCGCGCTTTCGCTCTGTGAAGTATAATTCTTCCGATTCTCTGGCTTTGCACACAGCAGATATTCATCATACGGCAGACGGAAGTTTGTCTTCATATTCACCCATTTCTCTCGATGTGGGTCTGGGATTGAAATTTCTGGTGGTACGGAATATCGGTGTTTCTGCTGAATTCGGTATGATGACCGGTATCGGACAGATTGGACTATTCTATTCTTTTAAAAATAAATGGCGCAGGTCGCGCGATAATATAGGTTGGTAAATTACGGATCATGAAGCACATCAAACTCATCACACTACTTTGTTTACTTCTTTGCAACCTGTTTTCGGCAGCCCAATTCAAGTCTGATTACACGCCTGTGAAATATAGCTCGTCAGGTTACAAAATGAATGAGAACGCATTCAATAAGAAACTCAGTGTCAAGTATAATACGGTTGATCAGGCCATGATCAAGAAGTTCAATAAGTACCTCTATGTGCTACATCGCGGTTATGCCGCAGGTGCCAAAGGAAAACAATATATTGAAGAACCTTTTATGAAAAAGTATCTGAAGAATATTTTGGATTCTGTGACGATTCATAATGGACTGAAAGAGAAATTTGAAATCGTATGCACGAGATATGCTGTCCCGAATGCTTTCAATATGGGTGATTATAAACTTTATATTAATATCGGTATTCTGGAGCAATTGAAGAATGAATCGCAATTGGCCTTCTTGATCTGTCACGAGTTGTCGCATCAACTGCTTTTTCATGTGCAGGATAATTTCATCGCGCAGGAGAAGTTATCAAAGGACAAGATGGTTAAAAAGGAAATCCGTGACATCAACAAAGCTAAGTATAACAAACTCGATAAGACCTTTCAGTTTCTGAAAAATTACAATTACGACTTCGCGAAATATAGCCGTGCGAATGAAGAATCAGCCGACTCTATGGCATTGGCACTTCTCCGTAAGACCGATTACGATTTAAGGGAAGGTATTACCTTGATGCAAATTCTTGACCATGCCGATGAAGACAGTTCGAAAATAGACTATACGAAATATCTTGAGAATGCAGGTCATTCAATAAAGCCTGAATGGCTTATTGCCAAGAAAAATACGTTGACCTTCGGAAATCAAAAGGCATTGGAATTTGATAAGGATTCAATGAAGACGCATCCCGATATCCCGTACCGTATCAAGATGATCGATTCTCAGATTGCCTTATTGAAATTTGAGCCTGAAGGAAAGAAAGTATTCATGCAGTCGACTGCCATGTTTGACAGTGTCGTCAATACAAGTAAATTTGAAATCATAGAGACCTATCTGTATCGTAAACGATATGCCGCTGTGGTATATTATTCTATCCTGTTATTGAATGAATTTCCTGAGAATAAATATCTCTATAAGAATATCGCAGTCGGGTTGAATGAAATCAACAAGGCCATCAAGAAGCATACAATTCAGAATTTTATTCCGATTGAATCGGATGATTTTTCGGAAGGATACAATCAGATGTTACGAATAATCGACCGGACAACCGTCGATGAATTCGATACCTTATGTAAAAATTACATCACACGATATTATCCTAGAATAAGTTCTTACCCTGAAATACAAACTATTTATGATGGATTTACTAAAAAGTAAGACACTGCTGATCGTCCTGCTCATGTCGCTTTATGGATTTAGGTCAAGGGCACAGAACGGAATGTATTTCGACAACAAGCATACCTTCCTGATTCCGATGCTTGAAAACAATGTATTGATCGGTCATGCTTATGTCTATTTGCTAGATAAGGTCAGCAAGGATTCAAACAGTTTTATCATGGATGTGTTTGATGAATACCTCAGGGATGTGGGACAAAAGAAATTCACGCTGGATTCTAAATTCACGTTTAGTGCCGCTGTCTATAATGGAACGAATATCGTCACCAAATTCGAAAAGAAGGATGAGGCAGTCCGCTACATAGTCTTCGATAAAAATGCAGTTGTCAGTTTTGATACCACCGTCAAAATCAAGCTAAGGAATGTCAGCGACCTTTCTGAAATAACCTTTCAGCAAACACCTTTGTTCTCTATCAATAATCAGGGCATACTCGATTATCTGACTACTGAGACTGGTGGTATGAAGTCAACAACGATCCAATGTCTGACCAATGAAAATAAAGTGTGGCAATACACACAGGCAAGTTCGTATCCGCAGAATGATCAGTTGTTAGCCGCTGATCATAAGTATATTGTAAATGCAGTTTACACATACAAACATCGAAAGCATTTCAATGATGTCAATACGTCCATTCAGCTTTTATCGGCACAAGGTATAAAGATTGCCGAAACAAATCTTTTCAAAGATGACTCAGTTTCTATCTATCCGATTTCAGCTGAAATTCAAAAGAACGGAATCGAAATCATTTCTCAATTCACTATACGCGCACATGAGTTCAGTAAGGTCAAATTTGGCACTTGTATACATTTTCTTGATCTGAATGGAAAGATTATCAGTGAACATTATAATGAGTTTACCAAGAGTCTTGTAAAGGATTCCGTGGTGAAGAAATATAAATTGCTGGTTCATAGTTACCTCTATATGCATAAGGCAGTCAAACTTAAAAATGGTGACTGGCTGGTGGCGGCAGAACAATTGCTCAGGACGAAATTGCGAATCAGACCTTTCAGGAATCCTTACGTCATTTATAATAAGAAGAATATCTGTCTTCTTGAACTGGATGATAGAGGCGATCTTGTGAAGATTCATGTGGAGCCGAATAAGGATGACGGTGTCCGGCTTCCAAAGAAGTATTACCGGCGTCCGCAAAATGGTGCTGTGGTAGCTAATGCCAAAGAACGAATGGACATAAACTACTTTGTGCGGGATGAAAAAAATACGGAAGAAAATATTTCCTTTGTCTTCACCGATTACAATTATCATTCAAAGAAATTCTCATTAGGTAACCTGCTTTACAAAAACGGGGAGATCAAAGTGGATCGTTTTGTGGTGCCTTCCTTTTCTGCGTATACCAGGATAGGTATTCTGCCGGCTCGTTATGGTCATGTGCTGTTGATCAAATATGATCCACTGAAGGGGATTTTTGATTTTGATACTATAAAGTTCAATAATTAGGCCTACTGAAAAAGTCTTAGGTACTAACGAGCAAAACGAAGCTGTATTGATATACTGCGAGTTGTAGCCCATGAACTAGAAGGTGTGCCTCTGGCTAATGAAATTATCGATGGGTTTAAACGTTGCGATGTCCGATTTTCTCGGCTGTTGTATAAAATGTCATGCACCTCTGCGTGCAACTTTTGCTCTGAAAATATTGCCTATTCTTTAATTGAGTGATTTTCAGCAAGCCCGATTTAGATGAAGCTTTTTTTACTGGACATCGTAAAAAGGGATCAGACCACGCCGGTAAACCTTACTAGGAAATAGATCAAAATGAAAAGGGTATAGTCGCCTTGAATGCAAAGCAGACTCACTCGCGGTTCTTAAAGATGACACTTGTCCAATCTCTATCAAAGAAGGATGTAACATTTGAAGCACCTAAAATGCTGTATCAAGGTGCAACAGTAATAACCGCTATTCACCCCTTAAGAATATCGCAAGTGAGCATCAAATAAAAATCATTACGGATAAGTAGGGCCCGCTGAAAAACACTCAATTTAAGGATGATTTCATATTTCAGCGTAAAAGTAGTGCACTAAGGTGCATGACATTGTAGACAATAAGTTCAATAAGCTTGCACCTCAGCTATTACGAAACCTTCCACAATTTCGTTAGCCTGAAGCACACCATCTACTTCGCCG
>CAIQUX010000216.1 GCA_903875055.1 uncultured Bacteroidota bacterium | reverse complement strand
TCAATGCTGTTGGCAAACATGAACATGACAGCGTCCATGTTATTGACAATTGGGTGCTTGGAGCTGGAAATGCTGTATGGAAAATACGGAAACGGTAATAAGCGGATGTCCGGATTCTTATCGTCTATCATACCCACCGTCAGGGCCAAGGGGTTGACTTGCTGATAGTCTTCAATGAAATCAGGGTTGATACGTACTCCATAATTGAATAACATGTCTTCAAGATTCAATCCGTAATCCAACGCCAGTCCTGCACTGCTGGTTTTTAAGGAGTCCATGTCAAATTGAAGTTGATCAATCATCCACAACATATGACCGCCATGTGTCACATACTGATCAATTTTAAATTTTACCTTGTCATCAAATGCCATGGTTGGCCGACATACGATGGCCGCGCTGTATACAGCCGGAATTTCAATATTCACATTGAGGTCCACAGTATCCACATCATAATACTTCTCCAACGTCGTAAGCATGTCATAGGTACTAGGGCCTATCAATTCGCCATGCCCGACCATATAGGCTATTTTCTTCTTATCGGGTTCTATCAGATGTTTAAGAGCCGAAGCGATCTTATACTCCAGTTGCGATTCGGAATAGTTCAGTTTTTCATCAGGTGACATGCTGAGGTGATTCTCCAACAAGTTTACCGGCATCTCTTTTTGATTATAGATGATGTTGGCTGATGGAAAAATTATTTTTTCTGAATAACCATCTTCTTCATCTTGTTGAATCTGTAATTTAGTGAAATTGATTCCTTTATCAGAGAAGGTGTGAAATACGTCACTCTTTTCCTTATCAGTTTTTCCTTCAATCGGATTGATAAATTCAAACCGTATATGGCTGCCTCCATACTCCTTGAACTGTTGCAGCACTTCCCGCGTTGCCTCGCTTAATCGCTGGAAACCGGCAGGGAAACTACCCTTGAGGTAAACTTCAATGACCGCTACATCCTTGAGATTTTTCAATAAACGCTTTGTGGGCTCAC
This sequence comes from uncultured Bacteroidota bacterium, assembly GCA_903875055.1. GTDB lineage: Bacteria > Bacteroidota > Bacteroidia > Chitinophagales > Chitinophagaceae > OLB11. Next base: position 9,302 of record CAIQUX010000216.1, on the reverse strand, counting down.
TCAGCGAAAACCTTTTTTCGGCAGTTGCATCATATCGAACATGTAGTTTGGTGCTGACTATGTTCAATAAAAGCAAAATGGCTGCAATCAATGCAAACCTGGTGATGGCTTTGTTTTTTAAATTCGTGTTCCTGTGTATTATTTTTTCTGACATACTTTTCGTATCGGCTGTTCGTGTGTGATTAATTCCATTTTCTTTTTTGTAATGATAACTTGGTTGCCAAGATGAAAATTGCAACAAGGCTCAAAAAGTATACTATATCCCTGCTGTCCAGCAATCCGCGGCTGATGGAGGTATAATGAAATTGCATGCCAATCTGACTAAGAAGATAATCAACTCCATTGCCTACAAATGGCATTTGGCTGATCGTTTCAAATCCGGCATACAGAATGAAATTCGCAAATATGGCCGCCAAAAAGGCTATGACCTGATTGGAAGTGATAGAGGAACAGAAGATGCCGACAGACGTGAAGGCTGCACTGAGAAACAATAATCCAATATATGAACCCACGATACCGCCTGTGTCGAGATTATCTTTAATAATGGAAAGATGAGAAATAGTGAACACATACAAAAGGGTCGGGAATATAGAAAAGACAACTAACGCAAAGGATGCAAAGAATTTTCCCAGTATGATTTGATTTTCAGTCAAGGGAATCGTAGATAATAATTCGATGGTTCCACTTTTGTATTCGTCTGAAAAGGATCGCATCGTGAGTGCAGGCAGAAGAAACATCAGCACCCACGGTGCAAAGGCGAAAAATTTATCCATCGTCGCATATCCATAATCGAGCATATTGCTGTTGGGAGCCACCCACATAAAAAAGCCACAGACTAATAGAAAGACAATGATGGCAATGTAACCGACCAATGAACTGAAAAAGGAATTAAGTTCTTTCCTGAAAATACTGAGCATACCTGTTTTTTGAAGAATCGCAAAAGTAAGGAACTAAAGGAGAAATAGATGATTTGAATAGGTGAAAATACTGCCAACTTTTCGTAACTTTCAGCCGTCTTTAACGATAAATACCGTAATATCATGAGAAACCTTTTCATATTCGTCTTTTGTTTGGCTTTGTTGCCTGCCTCATCGAGGGCCCAGATTACAGTGGTGGATAACCAACTGGCGTCAACACTCGCACAAGCACTTGTCGGTACGGGAGTTGTTATCAGTAACCCTGTGTTGGATTGTCAGGGTATGTCGAATGGTAAATTTACAGCTACTTCCAGTAATTTGGGAATAGATAGCGGTATTATCCTCACATCAGGTAAAGCGGCCACTGACGCTACAGGAACTGGTGCCAATGGCTTGTCATCTCTGTTTGCAAGTAATACATCTTGGACTGTCGGGAATGGCAATGATCCTGATTTGGATATGCTGTCGAGTCCAAGTCCTACACGTGACCGTTGTATTTTGGATTTTGATTTTGTAACAATCGGGGATACGGTGAAGTTTGATTACGTATTTGGTTCTGAAGAATATCCAAGTTTTACATGTACTTCATTCTTTGATGTATTTGGATTCTTCATCAGTGGGCCGGGAATTGTCGGACCTTATTTGAACGGGGCCAAGAATATTGCCTTGGTGCCAGGTACCAATTGTCCGGTAGGTGTGAATACTATCAATGCCTCTACAGCAAACCCTTGCGGCTCGGTTGTTTCGCCATGTGCGCCTCCTAACAATGCACTTTTTAATCTGAATCCTACTACCGCTCCGACGTCTACTGTTACCTATACCGGATTTACACATGTGCTGAGAGCTATTTCGCCAGTGATACCTTGTTCAACCTATCATCTGAAATTAGCTGTTTCTGATGCAGGAGACCACATCCTTGATTCAGGTGTTTTTCTTAAGGCAGGAAGTTTCTCATCCAATGTGATTAGTGTGAAGTTGAAGACAGGATTAAGCGCTGTGAACCCCTACCTTGTCGAAGGCTGCGATAGCGCTAAACTGACCGTCACCAGAAAAATCATCTTAGGTGTTCCTGTGGCAGATACCATTCATTTTCTGATTCAGGGGAATGCAACCAACGGAATCGATTATACCTATCTCCAGGATACAGTAATATTTACTCCCAACCTCGCTGATACAATTCGGCAACTTAGCTTGTATGCATTTCAGGATGGAATTGCTGAAGGTACTGAGTATATAAAAATTTTTGTGCTGAGTGGATGTAATTCAATCATCACTGATAGCCTCACCATTGAAATTAGAGATTCACTTTCTTTTACACTCAATAATGTCGACACTGCCATTTGTCTCGGTAATAGTATTACGATCAATGGTCAGGTTGATTCAGGCATTATTATGCTATGGACCCCTCCCAATGGTGTATTGAATCAACATCAGCTAAACACAATCATCACACCTGCTCAGTCGGGGACGCAGTATTATACTGTTACCGGTACCTATGCCACCTGCACCCCGGTTTCAAGAGGATTTATGGTTAAAACCGATCCGGTTCCAATTATTGACCCACTCCCGGATATCGAATTATGTGAAGGAGACAAAGCCATCATTAATGCAAATGTCACCCCTCCATTCAATTACAATATCAGCTGGGTGCCGTCAGCAGACCTGATGAATACCTCCGGCTATTCGCCAACTTTTGTCGGTACCACATCTCAAAATATTGATTTTACAGTCACATCACCCAATGCCGGTTGCACTGCGACAGATCAGTTTCATGTGCAGGTATGGCCATTTGTTGCCGGTGGCATAATGAACGATACCATAGTCTGTAACGGACAACCGGTGCCGTTATGGGTAACCGGTGGAAACGGACAATATTTATGGTATCCATCGGCAAACCTGAGTTGCGATAATTGTCCCACTCCGGTGGCTAACGGATTAGGGACTACAACCTATTATGCCGTGCTGCTGGACCCACATGGTTGTCAGGATACACTGGATGTACGAGTCACAATAGAACCTCCGTTTACAATGAATTTGTTGAATAATGATACGACAATTTATGTTGGAGAATCAGTGCAGTTGATGGTCGAAGGCACCGTTCCATTCCTATACTGGACACCGACCGATTACCTGGGATTCAGTCAGAGTAATGATCCGGTATCAACACCATTGGAGGATATAACTTATATAGTAACCGGTGTGAGTCTGTACCATGGATGTCCTAAGATTGATTCTGTGCATATTCATGTCATCATGCAGGATGTGTTTGTGCCCAATGCATTCTCACCGAATGGTGATGGTTTAAATGATATTTTCAGAGTGACCACCCGTAAGTTGATTAACGTAGAGGATTTCATGATCATGAATAGATGGGGTAATGAGGTGTTCTCGACCAATGACATCAGAATAGGATGGGATGGAAAATACAAAGGTAAAGACCAAGACGCCGGCGTCTATTACTATATGATGCATGTCTCTTATCCAAATGGCAAGACCCAATTCCTGAAAGGTGATCTGACGCTGATCCGCTAAGGACCAATTCCATTCTCTAAGTCTATCAAGTGGTCGGGTAACTCCGCCACTTTTTTTATGGCTGCCATGCAAATATCTCGACCTGATCAAAACTCCGTTAATAAAATGTATTTTTTTCGCGGAGTGCTTTTAATTCATCCTGTTGTTTTACATTTGCGCCACAAAAAAAATACTATGTCGAACATTACATTTACAATGCTGAAGCCGGATGCAGTGAAAGCCGGAAACATCGGAGCCATCCTGGCAATGATCAATGCAGCCGGTTTCAGAATTAAAGCCATGAAGATGACTAAACTTTCAATGGAAACCGCCGGGCAGTTTTATGAAGTACACAAGGAAAGACCTTTCTATGGTGAATTGTGCGAGTTTATGAGCAGTGGACATATAGTAGCCGCTATCCTTGAGAAAGAAAATGCGGTGGCCGATTTCAGAACCCTGATCGGAGCTACCAACCCTGCCAACGCCGAAGAAGGAACGATCCGTAAATTATATGCCACCAGCGTCGGTGAAAATGCCGTTCATGGAAGCGATAGTGATGAGAATGCGATGATCGAAGGAAACTTCTTTTTCTCAGGAATGGAAAAATTCTAATTCAATACATATTTTCCTAAAGGCTGTTTCAGTAATGAGACAGCCTTTTTTATTTTTGGACTGCTTCCTTTTTAAGACCTATAGCCAAATAACCAGCCTCTATTTCCTTTAAGGAATAGTATCGTTTCAGACTGTCGATTTTGTTGGGTTGCATCACCACCAAAGTATCAAACGGTTTTATATCAACCATGATTCGTTTAAGTGTGACAGTCTTATGTTTGTCTAGCAACATGCTTTTGATATAGAAATTCAATGCATCAAAGTGATGCAATTTATTTTCCTCCACATCCATGAATACGATATAAGCCGGTTTGTGATACTTCATGTCCAATGATTTCAATAAGGCCGCTTCTTGCTCTTGAGATTGATAAATTCGTTTTGCACATAACACATCAACACGAATTCTCTCAACTAAAAAGCCAGCCATCAAACAGAGTGCAATGGAAAACAAAACCGGATAGATCTTGGAGACCTCGATTCGTTCTGTCACCGACTGATAAAGCTCAAACAACATGATAGCTAATCCAAAGGACCATAAGGGATACACCGGCGCATCATACCATTCGAGTTTGGTGGACGGAATCGAGATGAATAGAAGAAAGACAAAGCAGATCATGAAAATATGAAATACCAATCGTTTGTATTGAACCTTCTTAGATAACCAATAGGGTAGTGCAACCAAGACTGTTATCACCGAATAGGATGTATTAAACCGGGTCACGATATTGTTGAAATAGTAAATGAAAGGTTGCTCCTGCCACGACATTACATGACTGATATACCGCCTGAACTCAGAATCCCAGACCACCCGCATATAACCGGGATCATATGTTTCCCGAAGGAAATAATAGGCCATAACAATGATACAAATCGCAGCAAGACTAATATAGGTCAACTTGTTTCGCAGCAGCGGGATGAACATGCCTCCATACCAATAACTGATAATCAAAGAGGGTAATATGAGAAACACCGCTGTCGATTTAGTGAAATATCCGCCCAACATACAAAGGGTCAGCAAACCAACAGATCGATGTGTCATCTGCTTTTCATTCACTTGTGTTAGATGAACGAATACCATCGCTGTTGTGAAGAATACCAAAAGGCCATCCAAATCGCCACTCAGAAATACATGAGGACGGATTGCACCACGGGTAGTCAATAGGATGAATGCGGCCACAATAAAGACGGCCGGTGATAGTTTCAGTTTTTTACTATACAGATAGAAAAGAAAGAGGATGCACAGCAACGCCAAAAAAGTCGGTAGACGTAAGGCAAATTCACTGAACGAGAAAAGAAGAAAGGAAATCGATTGTAACCACAACGCCAGCGGTGGTTTACTGTTATAATGATCTGGCACTCCATTGTTTGTATACACCAGATAGTGATGATGCTGTGCCATCTCCAGCGCATTATTCGCATAAATAGCTTCATCCCAAATATAAATGGGCTGTTGCCAAATTGAAAAGAGAATCAACGTCAGAAGCAGGATACAACAAAGTCCAAGCACGATAAGAATAAGTTGAGATTGCCTGAATTTGCCTGTCAAGATGTATTTTTTATAAAAATAGCAAGAAACTTTTAATACTGATAAAAAATCAATGGAGTGTTTTATCTTTGCCGGCTTATGATAAATATTACACTACCTGATGGCAATGTGCGGCAATACGAAGTCGGCACTACCGCCATGGATATCGCCAAATCAATCAGCGAAGGATTGGCAAAGAAAGTCTTGGCTGCAGAAATCAATGGAGAAGTCTGGGATTCAACACGACCCTTGACGTCCGATTGTTCGTTCAAATTATTGACCTGGGATGATGATAAAGGAAAGAATACCTTCTGGCATAGCTCGGCCCATATCATGGCCGAAGCGGTTGAAGCCATGTATCCGGGTGTGAAGTTCTGGGTAGGTCCGCCACTCGATCAGGGTTTCTATTATGATATGGATCTTGGCGACCAGCATATCACCGAAGAAGATCTGGCTAAGATCGAAGCGAAGATGAATGAGTTGGCGAAGCAAAACAATGCCTTCGAACGCACTGAAATTGCCAAGGACGAAGCTATCAGTTATTTCACTGAAAAAAATGATGAGTACAAACTCGACCTGTTACAGAATCTCGAAGACGGGAAGATTACATTTTACAAGCAAGGCAATTTTACCGACTTATGCCGCGGGCCTCATATCCCTGCAACCGGTTTGGTAAAAGCCATCAAACTTACCAATATCGCCGGGGCCTATTGGAAAGGTAACGAGAAGAACAAGCAATTGACTCGTCTCTACGGTATCACGTTTCCGAACGCCAAACTGTTGGATGAATATGTAGTGATGATAGAAGAGGCCAAGAAACGCGACCATCGTAAGATAGGCCGTGATATGGGTATCTTCTGTTTTGATGATGACGTGGGCCAGGGCTTGCCGCTTTGGATGCCCAACGGGACTATCATCATTGAAGAACTTGAAAAATTAGCCAAGGAAACGGAAGAGGTCGCAGGATACAAACGTGTGGTGACACCGCACATCGCCAAGGAAAGCATGTATATCACCAGCGGCCATTTACCGTATTATCAGGATAGCATGTTCCCTCCGATGGAACTCGATGGTACGAAATACTATCTTAAAGCCATGAACTGCCCTCATCATCATAAGATATTTGATGCCGAGCCGCGCAGCTATAAAGAACTTCCTTTACGTTTGGCCGAATACGGTACTTGCTACCGTTACGAGCAAAGCGGTGAATTGTTTGGTCTCATGCGTGTACGTTGTCTTCATATGAATGACGCCCATATCTATTGCAGCAAAGCCCAGTTCGGTGATGAATTCCGTGCAGTGAATGATATGTATGTCAAATACTTCAAGATATTCGGTATCGACAAATATGTGATGCGTCTTTCCTTGCATGATCCCGCAAAATTGGGTCAGAAATATATTGACGAACCTGAACTTTGGAAAGAAACCGAAGCCATGGTGCGTAACGTATTGATCGAAAGCAATATTCCATTTATTGAAGTACAGGATGAAGCCGCCTTTTACGGTCCTAAAATCGATGTGCAAATTTGGAGCGCGATCGGTCGTGAATTTACACTGGCTACCAATCAGGTTGATTTTGCCCAAGGCAAACGTTTCAAACTGAGTTACAACAGTGCCGAAAACAAACCCGAAATTCCGTTGATCATCCACCGTGCGCCTTTGGGTACCCATGAGCGATTCATCGGTTTCTTGTTAGAGCATTATGCCGGTAAGTTCCCGTTATGGATTTCGCCATTACAAGTGAAAATCTTACCGATCAGCGATAAGTTCATGGATTACTGTAAAGATATTCTGGCTCAGTTGAAATCAAACGGCATACGTGCAGAAATCGACGACCGTAGTGAAAAGATAGGCCGTAAAATCCGTGATACCGAGTTGGCTCATATACCGTATATGTTTGTCGTAGGCGAGAAGGAAATGAATGACAATGCAGTCTCTCTTCGTATTCAGGGTAAAGGTGATCAGGGTAGCGTAGCCGTTGCCGACATCATTGCCAGTATGAAGAAGGATATTGCAGACCGTGTATAATCGCCGGTTGCTGTCATTCGCTCAATTTTCATGTACAAGTCGTTGCAGAATACTCTGATGAACCACACTTTCACTTTCATCTTGTTGTTGATGTTGTTGCTTGGGCAATCGTTTGCTCCGAAAGCAGATAATCGTCTCATCTTATGGGGACGGGAAGTGAAATTGACCTGGGAAGATTTTCAGGGTAATTTCGATGTGAATGTCGCCAGAAAAAATCCATTGGAACAAGACAAAGTCATCGAGGAGGAAGGCCGTCGTACTCTTACCCATACCGAAATGGATGCCTATTGTTTTCATCAGATATCCTTTGCTTCGCGCTATGCAGGCGACAGCATGACCTTTGAAGTGAAGACCATGTTCGACAAATCAAAATCATGGAAGAATACCAACTCTGAGTATATCCTGAATCATGAGCAACGTCATTTCGATTTAGGTGAAGTCTATGCCAGAAAGTTCCGCAAGTATCTCTTTGATAGTGTGAACACCTTCAATGCGGCGGCACAGAATAAGATGTTCAACCTGTTTTTAGAGGAGGATAATGAAGTACAGCGTCAATACGATTCTGTTTCCAATCACAGTATTAACCAAAACGGGCAGCTCGAATGGAATATTCGTATCGACAGTCTGCTTAATGCCTATGCCGACTTTGCCGACCCTATCGTAAAGAAACATAATATCCAGATTAAAAAGAAAAGATAGGGGATGCCTCTTTGATTTTATCAGTTGGTATCACACCAAGCTAAATTTGAATGAAAAGTAGCCAATACAAACTTTACATCTTTGTAGATTCATTTGCCAAGATATTGAATGGTGGTGATTTTCTTTCAAACTTTGCACTAACGATCTTTGATAAACAACTCAAATGCTATGAAAAATAAAGCTGTCGAAAACTCTAAAAAGGAAGTGATAGTTTGTACTAAAAGGAAAGATTATATACATTTATTGGAGGAAAATTTAGAACTTTACCGAAAATAGGAAAAGGAAGGGGCGTAAGCTGAGGCACTTATCAAGAGTAGTAAAAATGTTCCTGTTAAACCCGAGTCATTAAAAACTAAATTATATGAAAAAAACATTCATTACAATGGCCTTTACCTTACTGACCGGGGCGGCCATATTATTTGCCGGCTGCACAAAAGTGGTCGAAGGTTGTAACGATAGCACGGCCACAAATTACAATTCAAAGGCTACTAAGGACAACGGAAGTTGCATGTATGCAGGCACATTATTATTTTGGTGCAATGCAAATAATGGAATCATTACCGTAAACATAAACGGGAATATTGGGTTCATAAACATGTATTATCCAACATATAACCCTGATTTTGGAGCGGCTGGTTGTGCTTCATTTACATTGTCACCAGGGACATATAATTATACTGCCAGCAATACCACAGGTAGCAATTGGTCAGGATCTATAACTATTTCAAAAAATACTCTTCAAAAGTTACTGCTTTATTAATTTATATCGGCGTTTAAAAAATGTTCGATTATCATCACTATAACGAGTAGATAATCAACGGAAACGGCTAGTCACAGCATGAAGTGACTGGCCGTTTTTTATATATGCTCATCGTCCTTTTTGTTTTTTAGATGATGCAATTAGTTTTCTAATTTTTTCTAAGTGTAAAGTAAAAATCAGTAATGGTTATCAGCAAAAGTGCACCAACTTGGATTAATGGCCTATGGAAAATGGCGTTAAGAAATGATGG
>CAIQUX010000215.1 GCA_903875055.1 uncultured Bacteroidota bacterium | reverse complement strand
ATATACTTGCCCATACGTTCCTTATTCATGAACAGCATCTTCAAACTGCCCATTTCATGCGTCGATTCTTTGGCTTGCTGATACATGCCCGATTCAAACACACCGAAACGCATCGCTAACAATACCAATCCTAATACACCACCAACGATATAGCTGGTGGTCCAGTTGCAATTGATGCCTACCAACCCTGCCAACAACGCACCCGAAACTCCTACTGTGGCAACGATGGTAGTCCCCCAGCCCCGTTTGTCTTTGTGCAATATTTCAGATACCAAGGTGATACCCGCTCCCAGTTCCCCTGCTAATCCAACTCCGGCCAGAAAGCGCAAGACGCCATAGGTCGTCACATCGGTCACATAGGCGTTCATGATATTTGCCAGTGAATACATGATGATGGAACCGAACAATACTGAAAGACGTCCTTTCTTATCGCCGATAATACCCCAAATTAATCCTCCTACCAACATACCTATCATCTGTATATTCAATAACCATAATCCGTTCTTCTCCAGATCGGCTTCTGCAATTCCGATCGCCAGCAAACTTTTCTTACGCACAATACTGAACAGCACCAGATCGTAGATATCGACAAAATAGCCAAGGGCTGCCACCAATACTGGTATGCTTAATACATTCGATGTCTTCTTCATGTTTTAAAAGTAAGCAGCAGAACGGGAAAAAAGAAATATGAGGGTTTCATTCTGCAGGAAGCAAGGTCACCTGTTGAATTTAATTGACAAACATCCAGTGAAATCCGAAACGGAACATGAAATTCTGCCCAGGATACAAAGGATAATTCATGTTATTTCTTGTAAAAAGCTGTTGTATCTCATCAAAGCAAATCGAAGCTCTAAAGGTCTTAACCTTGAAATTGAAAAAATAACCAAGTCGAGGCACGTTCTCGATCTTGTGATCGTATTGGGTCACGAAGCCATAGATCAAAGGCGAATACGCATCGGTATAGAAAGGCATATTATACCTGAAGTCGATACCGGTTGAGATATTGAGCTTCTTCTTCAACACCAGACTCTCATAGGCAAAGCGACTGCTTGATGCAAACAAGGGAAGATGCAAAGGCATATTCGATGATACCCATTGTCCCAGCAGGTTATTTTCAAAGACGAAGCGTCTGATCTTGAATTGCTTGAACACATTCAGTTGCGTCAACGGAATCACACCATTGTATTGTTGCCCTTTGAGCATGGTATCGCGGTAGATATAGTTGGCTATCAAATAATAATTCAGGCGAGCCGAAAATTTATAAGGGGTATTCTCATACGACAGATTCACCTTGCTGATCGTCTGTCTTTTGAAGCTTGCATTCAGTGAATAGAAATTGGTCTGATAGGCATCATACATCAAAGGCGCCTGTTGAATGGTCTGGTCAAATCCTATACGCACTCGTCCCACCTTGTCACTGAAATTGCGTCCTGCCTTAGCAGAAAGCAAAGCATTCCCAATCAGATTACCCGTAAAATAAAACTTGAGTGAGGCATTGTACAACCATTCTCTTTCCATCCGGGCCGTCTTGTCGATGGAAGCAAACACATAATTATTGTAATAGCTCTGTTTGGTTGTCACGTTCTTTATCTCATCCACTTCGATACCATATCCTGCTTCGGCCTGCATCACTTTTTCCCTGACGGTAACATCGCCTGTCAGGGAAAATGCGTTCCCGATTTGTTTATAGGTATAACCCGAATAAACCGAGTCGTTGTTTTTGAAAGTAAGATGACCTATATTGAAATAATACAAGCTGTCGGGTGTAAGGTCTTTAAAACTGTAGTATGAACTGCTGGCATACAACACATGTTTCAAGCCGAAGATGGGTTTGAATGAATAGATTTTTTCTGAGCTATCGATATTAAAGAGACTGTCGCGTTTACCAAAGAAATACTGATGCTTCAGATGCAATGAAATATCCCGGAAATAGTTGGTCATATTGGAACGGTTCTTTTCAGTAGCTTTCTTGTCAAGAACCACAGGCACCAGCCGTTTATTGTTGTAATTTGAGGCATACAGATATTCTTCCGATACGATACCGCCATTCTCATCTTGTTGTATCTTGTTGTATACGACAGCGCTGTTTAAAAAATACCGTTTATTTCGTGAGGCATAATTACTGCTCAGATAGAAGTTGTCGTTATTGGTTCGTTGCAACTGATACGAACCTACCGAGCCGGCTTTACGATACGAAGCAGACATATTCCATTGCGAATTGATATTGCGCGAATGCTTGACCTCGATGATCTGCTCCTGTTTACTTCCAATTCGATAATACAAATCTGAATAGGGTCGTGTGGTATTATAAAAACAAACCTTGTCGATCGAATACAGATACGCGCTATTCGATCGTATGCCCATTTGATTGGCAGGAGACAAAGACGGATTGAAAAAGACGCTGTTGGTGCTGCTGCCGATATTGCCCAGATCACTTTCCCATTCACCAATCAACGGACTCCGATGCAACAGATGTATCGAAGAATCTATTTTAAATCGGGTACTGTCCTGATAGGTAAATCCGTAAATGCGGATACTGTCATTGGTCTTGATCGATTTCTTACGAGTGGAATCCGACAGATTGCTTTGCATACCCGACATGTTGCCACGACTGTTGCCACGGTTATTAAACAGCTGACTATTCCCCTGAACGGCTTGTATCATCAACAGGAGGATGATAAAAAAACCACGACGGTAAAATAGACTGTTTTTTTGCAAGGGAATCAGATATTATTTGTTGAAGTAAGTCACGACATTAAAGTACGCCCAATAATTCCTTGAACAATAAGGCCATGCGGGGCGCAGCCAGATTAGCGGCTTCCAATACCTCTTCATGGGTGATGACATTCATCTCATCGCGTATGCCTACATCAGTAATCACACTCATACCGAAGACTTTCATGCCTCCATGTTTACCTACGATCACTTCCGGTACGGTACTCATACCTACGGCATCGCCGCCAATGATATGCAGAAACTTATATTCGGCTTTAGTTTCAAACGTAGGACCTTGCAGTCCGATATAAACGCCTTCATGCACTTCGATATTGTTTTTTATAGCCAATGATCTGGCTTTCTCGATCAGATCCAAGGCGTAAGGTTCCGTCATGTCGGGGAAACGGGGGCCTATCTTCTCATCATTTCGTCCACGAAGCGGATGTTCGGGAAACAGGTTGATATGATCGCGTATCATCATCAGGTCACCAACCTTAAAATCCTTATGCATACCGCCGGCTGCGTTGGACACCATCAGTAATTCGGCACCCAGACTATGCATCACACGTACCGGAAAGGTCACTTCCTGCATGGTATAACCTTCGTAATAGTGAAATCGCCCGCTGAGCATCACCACTTCCTTGCCATTGATTTGTCCAAACAATAATTTGCCGCCATGACCTTTGACGGTGCTTACCGGAAAGTTTGGGATGTCTTCATAATTCAGCGACAGGCTTACATCGATATCATTGACCAATCCGCCCAATCCGCTTCCGAGTATGATGCCTGCGTAGGGTGTGGCCTTGATTCTGGCTTGTATAAACGCAACGGTTTCCTGTAGTTTATCCTGATTTACATTTTGCATGGGGCGAAGATAATTAAATTAGACAATTTACTAATGTTCTAATATACCAATAATATCTTCATCGGCCTAACCGGCAATCAAATAAATGACCGGGTAATGCAAAGTATCGTTTGCCTCATTTCCTTCATGAAAATAATTATTCAAGATTCTTTTTCGCCTTATTGGATGGATGAAATGCCTTCAATGTCACCTGATACAAAAGGCTTAGTATGATTTATCTTCTTTTGTATGACTGTTTGCCTTTTGGAGAGTATCGTTATACACAACGCGATACTGATCAGCATAAATATCCTCATCATTTTATTAAGATTCCATTATTTCTACTTTACCAAGCATTCACGCACACAATTTCAAAACGTAATTAGATCTGCACCAATCATTCTCAAATAACGTAATGGCTTTTCATTATTTAATGTTTGAAATACAACGACCCGTTTACAAACTAAAAGGCTAGTCAAAATTATTTATTTGCTGTGATTAGAATTCCGGTTTGAGAATGATCGATTCTTGTTTCAAGTCGTTTAAAACGCTCATCAGTATCGACCACAAATGCAGTATGAGCATCTTTGAGTTTTTGGTTTTCCAATTTTATTTCGTCTATTAATTTCTGTTGATCTTCAATTATTGTCTGTTGTTCTTGCACAGCCTTGACCAATGGAACAACAAAATCAGAATAACGCAAACTATACAAATCATGTTGATGGGCAGGCTTAATAACACCGCTGAAATCATAATTACAATCTTTCGCAGCTTTTTCGACCTCCTGTGCAATAAAACCTGTCATTTTTTCTTTTTCAATATCATACTTCTCAGGCCAGTCGCCTGTCTCCCTACTCCCATACATCATTTCATTCTGACGGTGGATGTTGAGATTGTAAGTTACTGGGCGTAATTTATTTATGAATGTGAGCCCGGGGACATCCGTCTCAATATTATCTTTTATTCTGCCATCGCTGTAAGTGCTGAACGCCACTTGACCGCTGATATTGCTGATGCTGTTATTGCCAAGATGGATGGTATTGCTGGAGGTGACAGCAGATTGATAACCGATGGCCGTAGAATTACTCACGCCAAAAGTAAAGCCGGGCGTATAAACTTGTATTCCGCTTGAAGGATTATCAACCACAGCAACAGTTCCAGTATAATCATTTATACCAAATGCGGCAGGATCATCTACAACCACTACAGGTGCGCCGGGACCCGGAAACCCGTAGGTGCCTGATTCACTGCCTATCGTGGTGTTGTAGTTACCTGAAATGCCGAGCATGGCTGCATTCCCGACTGCAGTATTTTCGACGCCGCTAGTGTTCGCATTTGATGAAAGGTCTCCAATAGCAACATTGCCGTAACCAGTCGTATTGTTATACAAAGCCTGATTGCCATTTGCCACATTACTATGTCCAGTCGTATTATGAAATAGCGCATCTTTACCTACGGCATCATTGTCAGCACCTGAAGTATTATAAAACAATGCATTTGAACCCAAGGCGATATTCTGGAACCCCTGGGTATTGAAAAACAAAGTGGAGGTTCCGATGGCGGTATTGGCACTACCGGTCGAATTATGAAAGAGCGCGTTTGTTCCGTTGGCTGTATTGTAATTTCCGGACGTATTATATAGCAAAGTATTTGACCCTGATGCGGTATTGTCGAATCCGCTGATATTATCTAAAAGCGAATAGGTACCAAAGGCAGCATTCTGGAAGCCATTGCTATTGTTGGACAGGGCTTCATTGCCATTCGCCGTATTGAAATTTCCGGTGAGATTATGGTAAAGCGCATTAAAGCCTGTGCCTGTATTTCGAATACCTGAAGTGTTATAGTAAAGTGATTTGGAACCGGTGGCCGTATTGAAACTACCGTTGTTCGAAAAAAGTGCAGAGTATCCGCTTGCCGTATTTTCGCTTCCGGAAATGTTTGAAAAAAGTGATTGGTATCCGCTTGAGGTATTGGCACTTCCGTTGGAATTAGATTGTTGAGAACCTGCTCCGTTAGCGGTATTGTTGTTACCTGTTGTATTTCCAAGCATTGCTTTAAAACCGCTGGACGTATTATTTGTTCCGGATGTATTATTAAGTAGTGATTGTGAACCCATCGCCGTATTATTGGAAGAGGTATTGTTTGTAAGAGCCCAGTAACCAAAGGCAGAATTATCGGATCCTGTTGAATTCATCAATAAGGAATGTCCTCCTACTGCGGTATTTTCGTTTCCGGAAATATTATAAAACAATGAACTTATTCCAGTTGCGGTATTTTCGTTTCCAATTGTATTGGAATACAATGAATTATATCCATTAGCTGTATTTCCACCACCTTCGGTATTCGAAAAAAGCGAGTAGGCGCCATGTGCAGTATTATCATCTCCAATTGTATTATGATTTAATGAACCATATCCATTTGCAGTGTTATTATTACCTGTGATATTGTTGTAAAGAGATGAATATCCACTTGCGGTATTTGAACCACCGACAGTATTTGAATAAAGTGAATGATACCCGATAGCTGTGTTAGTGTAACCATGTGTATTCGAATAGAGTGATCCGTGTCCGATAGCTGTGTTATAAATACCATCGATATTGGCATTTAGTGCTTCCTTACCGGTAGCGGTATTAAAAGAACCTGTGGTATTCCAGTATAACGCGGAAGCTCCGTTCGCGGTGTTTTCAGTACCTGTTGTATTACTGTACAGTGAACCATTTCCGGTTGCCGTATTGAAATTACCACTTGTATTATTGTGCATAGATTGATATCCACTGGCAGTATTCCAGCCACCGGAGGTATCTGAGTATAAGGATTGATAGCCCGATGCGGTATTCGCGTTACCATGCTTATTTGAATATAAGGATCCGTGTCCGGTAGCCGTATTATAAGCCGCATCGATATTGGCATTGAGCGCCCCATTACCTGTGGCGGTATTAAAGAACCCGGTTGTATTTGAACTTAATGAGCCGGAACCTACAGCTGTATTTTCACTACCTGTTGTATTCTGTAACAATGAATTAATTCCATTGGCGGTGTTATTGTGCCCCGTTGTATTGTTTTGCAAGGTACTGACTCCTATGGCTGTATTATAAGCTCCCGTTGTCGTATTTTGAAGAGAATAATTTCCAATACCCACATTACCACTGGCAGTGGTGTTTGATTGTAACGTAATAAAACCTACTGCTGTATTTTCACTACCTGTTGTGTTGTTATGCAAAGCAGCCACTCCGTTTGCGGTATTATTTGAACCGGTGGTGTTGGTTGAAAGCGAACCTGCACCGGTGGCCGTATTATTGATACCAAGCGTGTTGTACTGCATGGCTCCTCCACCGATGGCGGTATTGGCTGAAGCAGTTGTATTGGAAGATAAGGTAAAACTGCCAATAGCAGTGTTATTATTTCCGCTTGTATTCGTATTTAATGCCATTCTTCCAAAAGCAGAATTGAATTGCCCGCTTGTGTTTAATGTTCCGGCAGCTGATCCAACAAAAACATTTGCTCCTGTCATCAAATCATTCTGCCCTGCACCTTCACCAAGAAAAACAGAATTGCCGTTATTCAAACATTCAATTTGTCCTTTGGTGGTGATCCTTGTTCGTAAAACATTTTGAGTGCGTATGTTGAATGGCAAGGCATCCGTTGTTCCTATGAAATTTGAGGAGGCATTTGTTCCGGCATTTCCGGTGGTTGACCAATGACTGTTTTGCAGATCATTTTGTAAGGTGGACCATGTTAAACTTCCGGTACCGTCATTTCTGAGATAAGTTGCATTACTTCCCTGAACAGATGGAAAAGAAGTTGCTACATTATTGATCTTTAAAATATTTCCTGATGAATTTACCTGAAACATAGAACCACTTCCGACAGAAAGCAATGACTGAGGAGATGTTGTGCCGATACCTACAGAGCCAGCGTTATTTTTATAAATGTCATTGCCTGTTAAAGTCCATACAGTATTGGAAGCAGATCCGCTGCTGTTTGCATATAAAGCATATGGAACGCTCATGAGTTGTGCAGTACCCATGTCTGTATAGGCTACACCGCCATTCTCGTCCAACTCTATTTGAATATACTTAGCACTGCTGCCCCAATTGATGCCGCTGAGAGTTCCTGTAATGGGTGCCCCTTGTCCGATATTGACCGTAAATGACCCAATGGAATTTGTGGTCACAGTCTGGCTTTCTTTATACACCACCGGACCGCCTGCAGATCCGTCGTGAATGCTGAAACGCAATGCGATGCTTTGGTTGTTAATGGTGATACCTGTAATATTGCGTGCGACTGCCTGATAGGGAATTGCCTGAGGGGCCTGAGCATTTGCAACTTGAACAAAGAATAAACTAGACAATAATACATGGCAAAAAAGAACAAGAATCTTTTTCATTGTTTTTAGTTTTAGATTGTTAGTGATGTATGATGATGTGAAGATAGTACCCCGCGGGGCGGTGGGCTATCACATGAAAGTAGATAAATGAATACTATGGTCCGAGATCACTCCTGTCTAACATAGGAATCGAATAATACTTACTGTTTACTGAATTTGTACCGTTTTCCAGCACTGCAATTTCTGTAAAGACCTGATTTAAGGACATTTTCTGAAAGATTCCGACACTTACTATTTGTACTATTTTGTTCTGTGAATATGAACTATTCAGTTGTTTTTTGATAATCGCTATTAAGACATAAACAGCTACCGCAATGCAAAGTGGTGAATAAACTACATTTCGGCTACTTCTATAGAATGATTTTATCCGAAGGTTCTGCATGATCCATTTAAAGAATGGTTCAACCTGCCACTACTGTTTATGCAAACCACAAATGGTGATCGATTCAAATTATTATCGGAACTCTAAGGAGAACGAAGTTTCTTCGCCCCTTCTTATTTCAACCACAATTCCAATGTTCCTTCTTTGGTCTTATTGCTTAGACCAGGCATAAATTTGATGACCACATCGATATGCTGCTCTTTTAATAAGCTTTTCAATGTATTTGCGGAGCTGATATCGGCATCCCTGAAATACCTGATTTCATTCGTAGTCAATTTTACAGTAGAGACCAATTCCACACCGGGGGCATTAAAACCCATGCTAGCGATTTTATCTTCGATGTTCTTAGCATTCGCACGTTGTTCTTCAGCACTGAATTGAATATAAACTGTCGGTGTCACCGTCGAATTTGAAATAATGAGAGGCTGACGCAACATACGTTGGTTATTATCCACTTGCTGTTGAAGTTTTATGACTTTTTGCTTCTCGGCTCCTGATAATTTCAGCGAATCCGCTTTTAATTTTTCCAATTCTGATTTCGCGATTGAATCTTGTCGTAAGATGGCTGTATATTCATCATTCACTTCCTTATAATATTGCTTCCATCCTTCCCTTAGTTTTTCAGAAGGTATGACATAGGAAAAGTATTGAGCCAACATCCTCTTATTTTTCGGATTATCATTCAGGATGATCAATTCAGTGGCGTATTTGTCGTATTGCTGTATTTCCTGTAGACCGGCTGCCCTGTCTCTGAAGCCCCAATCAATGATGGTTGTCATAACGACCAAGACTACCGAACTAATCAACCATTTTGCCAACTCGACATTGTATTTGTATTTCTCTAATTTAGAACTTGAATTTTCAGGAGTCATTGTTTCTTCAGACATAAGATTGATTTTAGAATGAAAAATGCGTACAGTTAAATTGGTCTGCTCATAACAACTTTCGCACTGTCGCTATGAAACAAGGCGAAAATAAAGATACAGACTTTGTAATAAAAAGCAAAAGATGCAGTAAGAAATTAAGAATTGAAGAGCTTTTTCCTGCGTAGATTTTTCAGTTAGACATGAACCTACCATTCGTTCATCTGAGTAACCCTTGTGTCTAAAATGAACTACCTTTCATATTTTACAAAATAATAAAATGTTGATTGAACGAATT
>CAIQUX010000214.1 GCA_903875055.1 uncultured Bacteroidota bacterium | reverse complement strand
GTTTATTGTCATGGTGACACTATTCGACGATGCGGTGACCGGATTGGCACAACTTAAACTTGAAGTCATGTTACAAGTGATAATCTGGCCATTCGTTAAAGCACTTGAGCTATACGTTGGGCTATTGGTGCCGACATTGACTCCATTGACCTGCCATTGGTAAATCGGAGTTCCTCCATTGACAGGAGTTGCAGTAAATGTTAAGGAAGAACCGGCGCACGAAGGATTTGAGCCTCCGGTTATGGCGATGGAAACTGACGGTACCTGTGAAGAGCTAACTGATAATGTAATAGCATTTGATACAGCAAGTGAACTTGGCCCGGCATTTCCAAACTTCATATTCGGTCGGATTGATCCTGTGCCTGTGACGGTAGTTGTGGTGCAGGCACCTGCTCCGGCAGAACCGTCTGCTTGATAGTAAGCTGTTGAAACAAAGGATGATGTGGTCTGATAATTTTGATAACTTACACTGCCTACAACAGAATTTGAGAAACATATATCTATCACAACATTAGAGGTGCCATTCCAGCTAAATGGTGTTGTAAATGTATGCGTATTCCAACCATTCGGAATCGGCGTATAATTCGATGGCCCTTGAACGGTTGTAAATGTCGAAGTAAGAAAGGCCGCGGTCATTACTGTTGAAGTAGTTGTGCCCATTTTGATTGTGTAGCCATTCAAGGCAGCTGGATTCCCTGTTGTTGAATTTATATTAAAGGCAAGGCTTGAGATATTACCGGCTGTCATTCCCAAAGCGGTCAACTCTGAAGCGCGAATTAGATATTGTTGTCTGCCGTTGCCATAATAGGTCGGATAAGCTAATCCCAAGTCACTTGAAGTAGTATTGGTTCCTGTTCCAACTCCCAGAGTGACAAGTACCGGACAGGTGGAAGCCGAAGTCATTTCGCAAGTCAATACTTGTCCATTGGTAATTGCCGTGGATGTGAAGGCAGGGCTATTTGTCCCGACATTCACACCATTAAGCTTCCATTGATAGATGGGACTAACAGCATTCAAAGGAGTTGCTGTAAAAGTCACAGAAGAACCCGAACACAATGGATTCGATCCCGCAGTTTGTGAAATGGTAACTGTTGGTGATACGGCTGTGCTGATTGTTATTCCATTTGAAGTAGCAGTTGGGCTTGTATTACATAATGCATTAGATGTTATCATGCAAGTGACAACTTGACCATTAGTAATTGTTGAACTTGCAAAAATAGGACTGTTAGAACCTGCATTTGATCCATTAACTTTCCATTGATACGTTGGGGAAGTTCCTGCATTTACTGGTGTTGCAGTAAATGTTACATCAATGCCGGGACAAGTTGGATTGCTGCCGCCTGTCATCGCAATAGAAACCGATGGCGTTGTGACAGCATTAATTGCCATGGTAATTGAATTAGAAGTTGCAGGACTACCGATTACACCAGAGAGGTTCGATGTCATGATGCAGGTTACTATCTGTCCATTCGTCAACGAACTGGTAGTATATACAGGGTTGTTAGCTCCTACATTAATTCCATTTACCTGCCATTGATAACTTGGTGTGGATCCGCCGTTAAACGGAGTGGCAGTAAATGTTGTACTGGCACCGGGACATTGAGGGTTACTTCCAGTTGTAATTGCGATATTGACTGACGCATTATTACCACATGGCGTAATCTGGTATGAAAAAATTCGGGTTGTTGCCGCACTTCCTCCTGTGGCTCCACCCATAAATTCACTCGTACTCCAAAAGGTGATTCCATCCATATCAAGTGTAGTATGAGAATAATCTCCGACCCTGTTTGTACTAGTCTGAGACCCCGTTCCGGCTACCACCATGGTTTCAATAACAGGAAGAGTTCCCAATGGGTCGCAACTTCTTCGTCCAGTGTAATAAATTCCCGGGTAGATCGATGTCGGATCGGATTTGATATAGCTTAAACCGATAGAACCGTTGTTGTCCATAGCAATACTACCCATCCATCTGGTAGCTGTCGTGTCTGGTCTGTAGATTCCTTCCTGATAAATAGACCACGCATTGGTAGTCTGATCTTGCCTTAATTCACACCATTTGATACTTCGTTGTGTACTGCTTGATTTAACACCCCAATTAAGTACCACAGTATTGTAACCTGTCCAGGATTTGAATTGGGCCCTATACATAAACACGCCACCTATACCATCAAGTTTTTGAGCTGTATTTGGTTGAGGACAATCGTTCCAACTAGCGTCATATGAGGCATCGAAGGCAGCTGTTGGTATATTGCCTGAAAGAGTTATTGTTGCAGTAGGTGTTGCAGGAACCCAATTGACACTCATTTGGTAAATATTGACGGCATCATTGTAACCTGCTCCCCATCCGTTGTCAGAATATGAAAATATTGGACAAGGTGTTCCTGCAGGAGGAAGTGTTCCATCGGCGGCATCACCAGGTAATGGAACAAAGAAACCGGATTTAGGTGGAGTGAAATTTACATAGATCGATCGAGCTCCGGGTGTTCCGGCTAGTATTTCAGCTCTGTTGAATGAGAATACCTTTTGTGTACTTTGGTTAGATGTCATATAATACCCATCAGTCCAGACAGAAAATTTTAAATAATCAGGGAAGAGAGGGGATGTATAAGTGTAGGTATAGTAGGAGCCGGTAGGGTCGCTGGTTTGTGATACGGCGATATAGATCTGATTAGCAGAGCCAAACTGAGCAAGAAACCATCGGTCAGCTGCTTTATCGTACATCACAATCGGGTCGCCAGCATTCGCTGTTGCCGGGCTCCAAAGATTCCCAAGTGTGGCTGTCAAAAGAACAGCCCCTGATGTTTTGTTATAAACTTTGAATGTAGTGGAATTAATCATTTGTACGTAATGATTGGGGCCGACAGCACCCGATGGGTCAAATGGTCTGAAGCCGGTCGCTGACTGACCGATCCAGTTCGCCCTAATTGGAAGAGGCGCTACGTCGCCCATTGTTTTTTGTATGGATTTTTCCTCATTGCCAAATTGAGGACCGTCCTTGACACTGAATCTAAATTTTTGAGGTTTACGGTGTTCTCTATCTTCTGATTCTTCATTTGGATAAAGCTTTGTTTCATCTACCGGATGCTCCGCAAAAATTTCACGCAGTGGTCTCGTAACATGAAATTCTGATGCTATAATAACCCCGGTTGATTGAGAGTTGTTTCTCTGCCCATAGGCGAATTTAGTTGGTATAAAAATAGTAAGCACCAAGAGAAAATAGAAAAGGCGTGTGGAAGAAACAGTGTGGCTCATGATATAAGAAGTTTAGGTGCAAATTTAAATCAAATTTCAGGCCGTACTCTGTTTTATAATTGTATTGTTGTTTTTTTAAGTCCAACAGTCAATTGAGATTAACACATTTTATTGGAAAGTACATTCAGTCTGCCATATGTACCATTTCATCAGAGAAAACCCAATTTAGTTTCAGTAAGAAGGAAATGAATTTTGTTGTTTAGCCTTGTATCAAATTAAAAAGTTGTTGGATAATCAGGTTGGTAATATTAACCGATTTGGGTTTCTGATAGCTGGATTTATTTTAGGTTACTATAAATAAGCATATTGAGCAAATACATGTTGTGGTTCAAATGGAAATAAGCAAATGCCAATGTGATTGGTACATTGGCATTTGATAGTAGCTTTTCAAATGGTATAATAGTTTAATTCGGTATATGCTCAAGAAACTTCATGTCTTTTGAACCGGTACCACCTAAGGAGTTAAGAATTATATCTTTATCATTATCCAAATTCATAAATCGAACTTTCGCATCCATGTTCACATCCTCTGCTGTATAAGCAATACAAGTATTGTTGAAATTGTATTTTCCAATTTTTGAAAGCAAGACAGATAGATCACTCATTTCCTTTGTAAACATGATTGAATGATTCACTCCGGCATCACCAGCAAATAATAATCTGAGATTACCGACTATTTTCTGAGGAGGATTGCTCGAAATCAACTGATTATTCCACGCAATATCTCTAGTACTGAAATCCACTACGGTTTTTTTGGAACTCAATTTCCATGGTGTAGCGGTCATGACGCCCAAATGGTTTCTGTGTTTGATACTTATGAAATATGCTCCGCTTTTCAAATGACTGAATCTTACCGGTGATATTCCATCTGTTGAACTCACAATATCACCGTCGCGTTGGAGTAAAGCTCGTTTTGTTGCCACAACTTCAGCAGAATTTGAAGCAGATCTCAGTTCAAGATAAATCCAGTCAACAATTGCGTTCGCACCAACCACTGATAATATTTCTGATGAAACCGTTTCTCCCCCTGTCTCTGAAATTTGTGGGAAGTTAAAAGGCTCGGATGAATATGGCTCAGTCAATGGTATCAGATTCTTAACACGCAGACTATCCTGCATAAGACCTACTGTAAAGTCATATGGCCCGGCAAGAATAACTTTTGCGCCCACCTGCAGGTAATCGGAAGGTGTAATTGTCAAATCAAGAGTCATGACGCTATCGCAACCTTGTTGATTTAATCCAGTATAGTTGTATATGCCTGATGTTGGATATGTTACATTATTCACTGACCAGGTATAAGCGATTGAATCCTGTACTGTAAAATACGATCCAGTGGCATGATGCAGGGTGAGATGCAGAATGAATGAACTATCGTAACCAGCTATATTGCTAAAAATCGCTGTGAAAGTTCCTGATGCGGTATAAGTGATTCCGTTTCTTGGCCATATGTATGTATCACATGCAACGGTCGTCTGTTCCGGATTTATGCTTGAACTTCCCGATGGAAGATGTGCTGGAGGACATCCGCCTGTGATCATAGTTATCGAATTTGAAGTGACAGTAGCGGGATTAGCGCAGGTTAAAGAAGAACTCATGACACATGTAATGATTTCACCTCCGGTTAAACTGTTGGTAGAAAATATAGGATTATTGGTCCCTGTATTGACTCCGTTTATTTTCCATTGAAATGAAGGGGATCCTCCATTTACAGGTGTGGCAGTAAGTGTTACCATTGAATCTGGACAGAAAGGATTGCCGCCTCCGGTCACAGCTATCGAATCAGAAGGTGTCAACGATGAACTTACTACCATGGTGATAGCGTTAGAAGTAGCAGTACTTGTGGTAAGGCAAGAAGCATTCGATGTCATGATACATTTAATCACTTTGCCATTCGTAATTGTACTGGATGTGTATACAGGGCTATTGGTCCCAACATTGGTTGTGCCTGACTTCCATTGATAAGTTGGTGCGCTGCCACCATTCACCGGCGTGGCTGTGAATGTGATGGAAGAGCTTGTACATTTAGGATT
>CAIQUX010000213.1 GCA_903875055.1 uncultured Bacteroidota bacterium | reverse complement strand
TGTAATGGAAATTGACACTGACGTAATGTCAAAATGCAGGCGTGTAATGACTTCTTATATGCGTGTAATGACTTCTCTCAGGCGTGTAATGACTTTTTACAGGCGTGTAATGACTTTTTACAGGCGTGTAATGACTTTTTACAGGCATGTAATGACTTCTCTCAGGTGTGTAATGACGAATGACAGTAAAACAAGAATGAATGGAAATAAAGCAATGACGAATGAATTGGAAACAATGACAGTGTGCTGTAAAGCAATCACGAATGTCACCTCGGCAACGACGAATGAATGCTCAGCAATGACGATTGTCACCTTAGCAACGACGAATGAATGCTCAGCAACGACGATTGTCAGCCAAACAATGAAAAATGGATTTATTAGACTTACTTCCTGCCTTCTATCTGAAATTCCAAACAATTGGCCCTTTACTAGCGCGAGATTGAGGCGTTGCCTATGTGTGCAGGCATCTCGTGCTTTTATAATATCTATCTTGAAATACTGAAAGTTAATGAATTGAAATTTGTAGTGCAGCACGAGAAGCTTACGCACTGTTCCTACGCCTCATTCTCGCGCCAGTGGGTTACCTAGGATTCGGAACCTTCAGCAGCTGACATGAGGCAAAAACTGCCGATAAAAGCTTCAACGATGAACGGTGCCATCGCCGCTGTCGATGAATAATGAAGAAGGCGATGATACCCAAAAGAAAAAGAGGTCTTACCCGAAAGATCTTTCTATGTGTTAGCGTCTCACATAAAGCATGAACTTTTCCTTGAAGGCTTCTTCAGGGAAAAAATCGTGTACGTTCCACATCATAGGCTTGCAACCTGAATCGGAAATTTCCTGATGAAGATCGCCACCCTTGAGACAAATGAGTCCGTTGTCGAATTCGCCTTTTCCACCTTTACGGATCAGCGGTTTGGCCCAACGCCAGAGATCGCCGAGGGGAGCCACAGCACGGCTTACCGCAAAATCGAAACTGTTTTTTTCTTTGATATCCTCCACACGTCCCCAATGGGTTTTGACATTGTCGAGTTTGAGTTCTTTCACCACTTCTTCCACCACGGTCAGTTTTTTCTTGATACTGTCTGCTAGCAGAAACT
The DNA here is from genome assembly GCA_903875055.1 of uncultured Bacteroidota bacterium. Classification (GTDB taxonomy): domain Bacteria; phylum Bacteroidota; class Bacteroidia; order Chitinophagales; family Chitinophagaceae; genus OLB11. The sequence goes on along the minus strand of CAIQUX010000213.1, from coordinate 3,034 downwards.
GGGTTTCGGGAAAGAAAATGGCTAAGGGAATACCCGGAAATCCGCCGCCTGTGCCGATATCGAGTATCTTATGCTCCTCGGTGAATTCAAAGGTGGTGGCGATGGTGAGTGAATGCAATACATGTTTGACATACAGACTGTCCATATCCTTTCTGGAAATGACATTGATCTGCGCGTTCCACAGTTCGTATACGTCCTTGAGTTTTGCAAATTGCGCGAGTTGCTTTTCAGAAAAGTCGGCAAAATATTTTTCAATTATTTCCAATGGATTTTTGATTTAATGAAGATAAGGGGCAGGCTTTTGAGATTGTAATACAATAACCAGATATCGAACACCCAAATATAGTTGATCAATTCCTTTTGTTTCAATAAACCGAAGCTGCGTTGGAAAATATACCATTGAACCAGCCATCTGACCACGAAGAGTATACAGGTATACATGATCATGGCAGGAAAGACGATACAGGCCACAAGGCTTGCCCAGACAGCAAAATGACTGAAGGCATACAAGCCCAGGAGGAATTTATGTCGACCCTTGTAGTATTTGCCGGTGCTGAGATGTCGTTTTTTCTGATAATGCCAGTCTTCTTCGGTCTTCTTAGGTTCGCTATACGTGAACGCTTCAGGATGGATGCAGATGGTGGTATTGTCGCCATTCGCAATCTGATTGATAAACAAGTCATCATCGCCCGATATCAGATGATGATGTGATGAGAACCCTTTGTTGGCATTAAATAGTTCACGCATATAGGCAAGGTTTCTGCCGACACCCATGTAGGGATTTCCTGCCAAGGCATACGATAAATATTGAATGGCTGTATGGGCCGTTTCGAATTGTATTTTCTTGTTGAGCCAACCTTTGTATTTCGTATAAGGACTGTAGCCCAACACGATCTTTTTTGTCGATGTGAAGGAGGACGCCATATGCGACAGCCAATGTTCGCTGGAGGGTATGCAATCGGCATCGGTCAAGACAAGATGTTCGCAATGCGCCGATTTGATGCCCATCGACAGCGGGAATTTCTTACCTGTAATCAGTTTGGCTTCCTGGGTCAGATTCACCACATGCAGATGCATATATTGTTCCTGCAACTGGTTGAGCAGGTAAAACGAGTCATCTTCTGAATTGTCATTGACAACGACCACTTCAAAAAAGGGTTTCCCGTTTTTTAAATAGTTCTGATTCAGCAGGATGGGAAGATTTTTCGTTAGATTTGCCTCCTCGTTAAAGGCACATACGATAATGCTCACAGGGACCTGAGGAGCAGGAAGTTCGGTGTTCTTTTTTTTGTAAAAAGCCAGACGGGAAAAGTAAAACAAATAGTAGAAGACCTGTATGGCAATAAAAAACGCGAAGAGGATGAAGACAAGCAGATCTGTCGATAGAGGCATAGCGTCAAAAATAATAAGTAAAGATGGAATTTCAATTAATTGCAAAGGATAATAATACACAAGCCCGAGCCGGCTTAGTAACCACCGATCATGGGGTCATCGAAACACCGATCTTCATGCCGGTGGGCACCATAGGTTCGGTGAAAGGCGTGACGCAAGAGCAACTCGAGGCTGATATTCAGGCTCAGATCATCCTTGGCAATACGTATCATCTTTATCTGCGACCAGGGACAGGCATCTTGGAAAAGGCAGGAGGTCTGCATAAGTTTATGCATTGGGACAAGCCGATCCTTACCGACAGCGGAGGTTTTCAGGTATTCAGTTTGAGTGAGATACGGAAAATCAAGGAAGAAGGTGCGGAGTTCCGTTCGCATATCGACGGCAGTAAACTGATTTTTACACCCGAAAGCGTGATGGATATACAACGTAGCATCGGCGCCGATATCATCATGGCGTTTGATGAATGTACACCATATCCCTGCGAATTCGATTACGCAAAGAAATCCATGCAACTCACGCACCGCTGGCTGGCGCGTTGTGTGAAACATAAAAATGAGTCTGAGCCTTTATATGGTTATCATCAAAGTCTCTTCCCGATCGTACAGGGAAGCACCTATGCCGATCTTAGAAAGGAAAGTGCCGAGTTTATTGCTGGTATGGAATGCGATGGGAATGCAATCGGCGGACTGAGTGTAGGTGAGCCTGCCGAAATGATGTACGAGATGTGTGATCTTGTTTGCTCGATATTGCCTAAGGACAAACCACGTTATCTGATGGGGGTGGGCACTCCGGCCAATATCCTTGAGAACATCGCGTTGGGAATCGATATGTTCGATTGCGTGATGCCAACCCGTAATGGTCGCAACGGCATGTTGTTCACCACGCAAGGTATCATCAATATCAAGAATAAGAAATGGGAGGACGATTTCAGTTGTATCGATGAAGGACTCGACTGCTTTGCCAGTCGTAATTACACGAAAGCCTATCTGAGACATCTGTTCTCGGTCAATGAACTGCTTGGACTGACCTTGGCAAGTCTTCAGAATCTGTCATTTTATCTTCATCTGGTCAAAGAAGCCCGTAAGCATATCATTGAAGGTGATTTTTCGAGTTGGAAAGACAGGATGGTCAAACAAGTCAGTCAGCGATTATAAGTTGATTTTTATGTACTTTCGAAACATGAGATACATCTGTCTTCTGATTTGTTGTCTTTTTTATCTGATGGAAGTTTCAGCTCAATCGACTGATGACATTATCCGCAAACATATAGAAGCGGTCGGAGGCGAGGGAAATTGGGCTAAGATTGAAACTATCGTCATCAAAAGTCAATCTGGAAACAAAGGGAATTTCCTGTATCTGACCAAAAGCGCCAGAAGGGATTCGTGTATTCGGAGTGATATCCGTATGCAAAATAAAATGGCAGGCCGTAACGATAAGATGTATTACATTTTGATCAATAGAAATGAAGGTTGGAAATATCTTCCGGAAGACAGAAACAATACGATTTATACCTTGTATCCCTCAGAAATCGAGGAATACCGTGATGAGCTGGATTATGAAGATCCATTCATCAGGTATCAGGATAAAGGACGTGATATTCAAATGACAGGTCTCGAATATTATCATGATATTGAGTATTACA
>CAIQUX010000212.1 GCA_903875055.1 uncultured Bacteroidota bacterium | reverse complement strand
GTCTACAATGTCATGCACCTTAGTGCACTACTTTTACGCTGAAATATGAAATCATCCTTAAATTGGGTGTTTTTCAGCGGGCCCTAATTAGCCGAGCTGATCACATTTCTCCAAGCCAGAGGGAAGTTGATGAATGACACTCCCGGAAGTGGTGCGAAGATGGCCAAAGCGGCTCCTCCGAAAAATGGATTTGTATATACATTCCCTATGGCATTAGGTCCCTTATACGATTCTGCATTATTATCCATCACGGGCATGGCGGCAAATAGATTATTGACAGGTCCGGCCACATTGAATACAAGCCCGCCTCCATTCAAATTCGAGCAAAGAGTATATCCGGCACGGGTTCTGAATTGATTGACAAAATCGATGTATTGCTGACTTAACTGCCCTGTCAACGTATAATGTTCGATTTCACCGGTTGCCATGGCAAATTCTCTCATCTCTTTGGCTTGTAACACCTTTGTATAGATGGGTTGCAGGGAAGGATATGATTTCAGAAAATCCAGCTCCTCGGCTTCATTATCGAAGTAATAAAATTCAAGTTGACCGCTGATCTTATTTGTCATCAACGTAGCACTTTCAGAAGAAAGGTAGCTGGCAATTTCACGTTGATGTGTCACTTGCTTACCGTGGTAATAATGAGTGGCGTCTGTTTGAAGTACGTCGTCCTGAGTTGATTGTTGAGCCCTAGGAAGCACAGAAGATTGTTTTTGGCAAGAGCCGAACGCGAAGGCAATGACTGACATGGCAATGATAAAGTTTTTCATGATTTTGTTTTTTTAAGTTTTATAAGGTAAAAAAGTAGTAGGAAATTTATGTGGTTTTTCTATATGGGAATAGTGAATGAACCTATCTGTTCTTAATAATTCACAGATGAAATACGATTAGCCCAACCAAAACCACCTAGAACAGGAACGCTTGCAACCGTGATATACACAGAACCTCCAGCAGGATTAAAGCACGGAAGATCAAACATAGTGAGGTTAATAGGCAAACCACTTCCTGAACGGATGGAGTTGGACAGATTATTGATACCTGGAGCTAATAAAGGTGTAGGCCCGATTACACCCCAAGCTGCACCGGTATAGCTTGTTCCATTGAATAAAGCAATCGGGAAAGCGCGAGTCTTGTATTGCTTGACGAACGAAGTGAAGGCTTCACTGTTACTTCCATGTTGAGCAAGATAGTCCTCTTCATGAATTGAATTGGCATATTCATACATAGTTTCAGATTGCTTGATTTTAGTTTGAAGCGCACTTAGTTCCGTGTGCTGACTGACAAATGCTTCAGACAAGGCGGCATTATCGAAGTAATAATAACTTAAGGTGCCATTCAGTTGATCGGTGATTACGATCGACGTAGCAGTCTTATTGTAATTTGTAATTTCGCTTTGATGAGTTACCTGCTGTCCATTACAATAATAGTTAGCTGTTGTTGGCAACAAATCGCTTTGTGCATTGTTTGAAGGGTTGATAGCTTGTTTTTGGCAAGAGCCGAACGCGAAGGCAATGACTGACATTGCAATGATTACTTTTTTCATAATTAGTATTTTTTTTGTTTGTTTACCTACTCTATTGGGTTTTCGGTTTCGCCCTTTGTGTTTGAATTAATTCTGATGTAAACATACATTCACAGGCAGCACTCATTTTTGCCCAACGTATGAAATACATGAACCGATGTGTGAAATGCAAGATTGAGCGAATAAACGGTAAGTAAACAGGGATGATATTCCTGTTTTAAAAATCAGAAAATCACTTAATTTTTAATGAAATAGTAGTTCATGGTGTTGAAATCGAAACAAAAGTGCGCTTTTTGAAATGCATAAAATAGATAAATATGCCAAGTCATTCGCTGTCCGCTTTTTGCAGCGCCTCATTAAAATTTGCTTTTATAAATTTCTCTAATCCCTTATGAATATTGAATCTTAAGGCGTATAGCATGGACAGAAAAAAAAGTGACAATGACAGTCACTTTTTCCTTTATCCTATAAACGAATAGATATTTTCAGGAATTTACATCCGGATACACAGATCGATTACAATCAGGATTCCTTGCGTTTCATGTATCTTTCTTTCAGTCCGGCTGCAGTCATCAAAAGGACGAACGCAAGTATGACCATCCATCCCCAGAGAGGAAATACAGACTTATCATCGGCCGCATAACTGTGCAATCCTTTGGATAAGTAATAATTGACACCTATAAACGTCATCAGTACACTGCTGAAACCAACGATGGATGATACATTAAAGATGAAGTTTCCTCTCAGTTTAGGAACCAGTCGCATATGCAGTACCACCGAATAGACAATTACGATGACCAGAGCCCAAGTCTCTTTGGCGTCCCATCCCCAATAGCGTCCCCAAGATTCACTGGCCCAAACACCGCCAAGGAAGGTGCCTAAGGTAGCCAGAAACAAGCCGACCTGAAGATTCATTTCATTAATGAGGGTCAACTCGGTAATCAATAAATCTGTTCGAATCTGATTCTTGTTTGTTTTCATAAGATATAAAAGCATATTGATGAAACCCAGAATAAAACCGAGTGCCAGGAATCCATAACTGGCCGTAATAACTGCAACATGTATCACTAGCCAATATGATTGCAACACAGGTTGCAGATTCGATAACTGAGGGTCATAATTGCTATGACCGGCTGTCATCAATACAAGACAAGCCAGAAAAGCAGTGGCCGCCTGAATGATGGTTGTATTCCTCAAAAAGAAGAACCCCGCGAACACCGAGCTCCAGGCTATCAGCAAGAGTGCTTCATATCCATTACTCCATGGGGCATGTCCTGATAAATACCAACGCATGATCATAGAATATGTATGGGCTGCAAACAATATCATCAGTATGGCTATCCCGATTTGCTTCATGATGACGAGCCAACGTTTACTTTTACTTTGTACGTTATCAGCAAAAGCAAAAATGATCAGGAACAGACTGATGATGCCATAATAGATCACCAACTTCTTGAACATACCAGATTTGTTGTAGGCAATTTCTGCTTTGATTTTTGCCGCCGTAGGAAAATAACGGGCATTTTTACTGTTTTGCTGAATGTTTGAAATGTAACCAAGTATCTTATCTGATTTTGAATAATTTCCGGAACGAGATCCGGCTACCAATTCCTGGAAATACGCGTTCAGAAGATTGCTGTAATTGAATTCAGGTAAACCAAGTTCATTATTGAGCAAACCCAAGGATCCGGTGATTGGTTGCCTAGCCAACGAATCATTCCAATCGACCCACTTATCCGACTCACTATTTGCAGGGAATAATTTCAATAGAGAACCTTGAAGTAACATATAATAGAGATTAACCCTCTCATCTACCTTGATCAGTTCCTTGTCAAAACGATTTTGTTCTGAAGGACTTTTACGAAAAGCCTTCTCGACATAATCCATCAATTTATATTCATTTCCGTTTTGGACAAAATCGTTGAACGTTGCATATTTCCCTTCGATACCGACCAGGTCTGCCACTGATTTATCATTGACATAAATGATTTTGCGTTGCTTCCAGTATTCGGGATTGATGATCACATCAATGACTACTTGCATGGCATCCATTGAACCTTTGTCTTCAAATTCAAATTCGTCTTTCTTTGCAATCTTATGCATGACATCAAATGCCAGAGTATGTAATGGCTCTATCCGACCATCCATGGTCTGCACCAGTATGCCTCCCATCTTATCGGCTTGCGACGACTTGATCTCATATTTTGGTAATGTCTGTGCATCGCCTGCTATAACTGAGAACAGAAGAATACCGATGATGGCTAGCGCTTTCCTTTTCTGCCTTGCTGCTACTATGGCATGCGTCAGAAAATTGAATCTCGAATTTTTCCCCAATAAAGTAATCACAAAACCAAGTAACAATATCACATATGAAATATAGGAGATTAATGTTCCCCAGAAGTCATGGTTTACCGAAAGTATGGTACCTTTCTCATCGGGGTCGTAGGAAGATTGAAAAAACCGGAAACCCCGATAATCAAGTACATGATTCATATAGATTCGTTTATTGAAATTTGTATTGGTCTCCGCATCTTCTACACTAACTTCACTGGCATATGACATCGGGCTCATAGAACCGGGATAGCGCTCCAGGACGAATTTATTCAGCTTCACTGAAAACGGTAGCATCATACGCTTAGGGCCATATTTGACATCGATAGACAGGTCGCCCATTTTGATTTTCTGTGCTTGGTCTGTTTGTCCTGTCAAATCAGTAAGATTCACCTTTTGGTGCTGTCCATTGGCTTCGACATCTAATGTGAGCACTGCAATCCCATCTTCCTTATCATTCTCTTTAAAGTCGAGTTCTGCCTGCTGATGGTGCTGTACCATGGCAAACATGACATTGCCATATTGAAACAAGTTCTTTTCTCTCATTTCAATCACAGTTCCTTTCTGCGTCGTATCAGGTCTTCCTCCGCCCATGAACATTCCTGCTACCGGCTTATCGGCTTTGATGATCAACTTACCATCCTCTTCAACAATCAATACATTATTTTGATTCACCGTATCTCCGAACGCAATAAACACACCGCCGGCATTGAATCGTTCGCCTTTCTTGAGATATACACCTTGTCCTGAGCCGTCGAATGAAATTTTCATGGCCAACATATCGGCGCCACCCGCTACCGGTTGATTAATGAATTCGGTAGCATGTTTATAATACTTTCGATAACGAATCGTCGCCAGTTTGTGAGCGGGGGATTTCACTTCACAGGTAAAATCATTATCAAGAAAACTACTCAGAAATATCTGCTGATCTTTATGAATTGTTCCTTCGGGTCCCGAGATATCAACCTGAAGATAAGGATCTCTGCTCAGGAAATAATTTTTAGATCCTTTTTCTCGTATATGCATATTGCCTTCATACGCGAAATAACGAGTGATTCCGGCTCCTATGATCAGGATGATAAAACCCAGATGAAAAATCAGTCCACCTATTTTTCCGATTGAGAATGATTTATAGAATTTAAGGTTTCCGATAAAATTGATGACCAATAAAAAGATGATCAATTCAAACCACCAGGCTTTGTAAATAATCAGCTGGGCAGTATTCGTATCGTATTTGTCTTCCACGAATGTGGCGATACCGATACTCAGGGCGAAAATCAGCATCAATACGACTGTCAATCGAAATGAGAACAGAAAGGAGAATATTTTTTTCATGTAGTGTTTATTTATTTCTGGCAAAGCAAATAAGATACCAAGAATGATTTACCGACCATTCATCCAAAGAAACAAAGAACAGAGGGAATATTCAAATCATTATTCCGATTAATCGGGTTTATATTAGGACAAGACCTTACATACATTTCTGACATGTATCATCAGTTTTCATTATTTTCGCACCCACACATAAATTTTGTATCATATGAACGCAATAAAAATTTCATCCCTTCTCTTTTTAGTCTTTGGCTTCTGGAGTTGTCAATCATCCGAAACGAATGATCTTCCCGTCTTACAAGTAAAAAGCGGCGATTCCGTGCAAGCCAGCAATAGCAATAAACCAGACAAGAAGTCTGCACGCATGATAGTGGTCAAGGATGTGATTCAAGTAGAGAAATATACCTATTTGAATGTGGCTGATGAAGGTGCTGACAAATGGATGGCCGTTCCGACAGTGGAGGCAAAGAAAGGTGATACTTTGTACTACCAAAGCGGGATGCTGATGACGAATTTTGAAAGCAAGGAGCTAAAACGCACCTTCAATGAGATCTTGTTTGTTGATAAGGTATCCAGAGACCCTTCAATTGCCATGCTAAGTAAAGAAGTCATCATGGCTCATCAGAACCTGCAAATGGGTGACAAATCCGCTGACAAAACAAGCGAAAAACCATATCCGAATATGGGATCGTCAAAGGACACTGTGAAGCGAGATATCAAGGTTGAAAAATTAAGGGATGCAGTGACCATTGCCACCTTGTTGAAAGATCTGAAGAAATATGAAGGCAAGAAAGTAGTCGTACATGGGAAGGTGACAAAGTATACGCCAGAAGTGATGGGTAAGAACTGGGTTCATATTCAGGATGGTTCCGAATTCAAAGGAAAATTTGAGATCGTGATAACGACTATGGATAAGGTTAGCAAGGATGAGACTGTCACTTTTGAAGGAACGATCACCTTGAATAAGGATTTCGGATATGGCTATTTTTTCGAGTTGTTGATGGAAAACGGGTCGCTAAAAAAATAAGGTAATATAAAGATCCCTCCAAGCTAGAAAGGATGATTATTACTTCACTAATGATAGGTGGCTTGCGCTGTGGCGGACATGATGGTTGTTTGGCTGCAGCTGATTGGGACCGCAAAATTGATTCTTGATATCTTACTATCG
>CAIQUX010000211.1 GCA_903875055.1 uncultured Bacteroidota bacterium | reverse complement strand
TGAAAGGAACTCGCTGATATCGGCTCCGGCAACAAAGGCTTTCGGACCGGCTCCTGTCAGGATCACACTGCGGATTTCTTTGTTTGTATAGACTTCGTCAAATGCTTTACTTAAATCGGCAATCACGTCTTTGTTCAAGGCATTCATTTTGTCGGGACGGTTTACTGTAATCGTTGCAATACCATTCTCGATGCTAAAAAGTAGGGTGTTAAATTCCATTGTATGTTATTTTAATAATGATTTTTCGTTTTATAACGTGTTGTGAGCTGCTTCTTAGGATGTGCTTTCTTGCTCACGTACTGTTTTGACATAATCTTGAATGTAAGTGGCGATGTCGCCGGTGTTGGTACCCGGACTAAACAAGCGACCTACACCCATTTCGGTGAGAACAGCCATATCATCTTCAGGAATGATGCCGCCGCCGGTCAAAAGGATATTATGTAAATGCTTTTCTTTTAATAATTTGATGATAGCAGGAAAGACCGTCATATGAGCGCCGGAGAGTATGCTGACACCGATAGCATCCACATCTTCCTGAAGCGCGGCGTTGACTACCATCTCAGGAGTCTGCCTGAGACCGGTGTAAATGACTTCCATGCCAGCATCTTTGAGTGAGGCGGCAATCACTTTGGCGCCTCTGTCGTGTCCGTCAAGACCAACTTTTGCGATTAATACCCGTATCGGACGATTGTTCATTCGTAAAAAAGTTGCGCAAAACTACCATAATTTACGCAGAAAGGGAACGATAAAGGCTGACAATGTTTATTTGAAGTTGATACCTGATTTCATGACGTCTGTTTCGATGGTATTTCTGTGTTTGAAATACAGACACCATGGTCTTTATCCTCAATGCTGTGAATTTCTAAGAAACAAAGAAAAGCTTGGGTATAAAACGGATTTCTTAGGATGATTTCTTGTTTTCCTTGCGTTTCAGATAGATATACAGGTTTTCAACACGGGTTCTGGCCCAGGGGGTCTTTCGTAAGAAGGTCAGACTTGATTTGATACTGGGATCAAAGCGGAAACAGTTGATAGGTATCTGCTCATCCAGATAATCCCACCCATGATTCTCAACCAGATAAATCATGATGTTCTCTAAGGTGATACCGTGTAAAGGATCTTTATGTTGCGTTTCCATCGCATGAAATTAATTGGTTTGATTGAAAGTGACAAGGAATTGCTCGCTTGAGCATCCGCTTCTAGGATTCATTTTCAAAATAGATCTTATAATATTTACGTCCGTCACTATCCTGACCTTGTTCGATCAGGTCGCGGTCGCCATGGATATAAATATGAAAGTTCTTATCAAGTTTGAGTACCGATTTGAATATCCTTGCCTGTTTCTTCACTGCCTGAGCCGAAATACTGAAATCGTCATCGATATCGATACGATTCTCTTGTTTATACGCCGAATCAAAACGCCGGAAGGACGTAATCAATCCTTCATCCTGAAACACTTCTTCTTCGAATTCTCCTTTGTCGAAATTGTCATGCGTTTTGAAATACTCGACCGAGCGATTCAGGTAATCGATCTGATCGGCCTTGGTGACTTCAAAGTCTTTCGGAATCTGATCTGTCACAAAGGTTTTTGCCAGGGTCAGAAATTGATTGGTATGGTTGATATGATCGTTTTTCATACCAAGTCTGATAAATTCGTTTTGCCAGTAATCGGTTTCTATGGGTGCATTATCGATGATAAACAGGGTATAGGGCTCTTCTGTAAACACAATCAGACAGGCTTTGTCAAGGCGTTTGGTGCCGATGCCTTTTTTAAATTGCAGACCGGCATGGCCTTTTTCAAGTTCCTCTGTTTCGATGAAGTTCTCCTTGTTCTCGATCTTATAGATACCAAGTCCCTGATATGATTCATCATTCAGACCGATATGGTCAAACTTCATAATGAACAAATCACCGTCCTTGATATTAGGATGTTTTGAAACCGATTGCAGATGCTTTGCTATCTGTTTCGACGTACTGACAAAATCCTTCTCTTGACGTATCGAGCTTGATAAATCAAACAGCACATTCAGCTTCAGATCGATAGCATGAGTGAATTCATAGGTGCTCACATTGTTGAGAAAGGGCTTCAAGAAAATCTTCTTCAAGGTTTCCAATTCCCCGGCATCCTGATAGGTATAGATACTGTCATTCAGCTTTGCCTCATCGCCATCCATCCTGAAGGGATGGTAGATAAGTTCCCTGATTTGTGTTTCTTCAATTTGAATCATAAGGTTGTTTTATTCGTATTGTTTGTATTGTTTCTGTGTTTTATTCTGTAGCCCTGGATTGTTTATTTTTTCAAAACATGTCTGATGATGCTACAGGAAATTTCTCATTCAGAAGGACGGTATGGAAGCTTTTCTTGGCACCCCATGAAAAGAGGGTTTCGAAGATCGGCAAACGTTTATTGTTTTCGTCAAAGGTAGTGTTAGAAAACATATAGGTCAACAGGATATTCATACCGCTTGACAAGACTTCTAGTATATCATTCCGGAAACGCGTTTGCGGCCCCATAAAAAAAACCGTCACAGCGGTAACGGTTTTTCATACTCTACGATCATGCTTTAGGGGTTAGGCGGTGGTGTCTGTTCGGCCTGCGATTTATGATAAAAATCTTTCAGGGCAATCACCACGGCATCGGCTCCCGCTACGCTGCCACGTTCGCTGGCGGCTTGTGCATTGTTGTAAAAATCGTCGACTCCGTTCTTAATCTGAATCCCCATTTGGACCATCGAGTCATCCAGTTTTACCGCAAGCACATCCATCAGCAATTTAATGGCGCGAAAGGTATTGTAACTATCCATATTGCCCTGGATATTAGGCTGATTGACCCATGACGGCGTCAGGTTGGCATTTTGCTGCATCAGTATCAGGCCTTTCACACAATAGTCGTAGGTATCGGGCCCCATCTTACTCGAATGAAGCTTCTCCTCGGCACTCAGATTAATTAAACCTGGCAGATTGGTGTTGGCGGCATTGATGCCCGCGGTGGCTGCTGTGTTTTGCGCAGCCGTGATTGGAATGTTCACGTTTGTTTGCATGATCATAAGCTGTTTTGATGAATAACAAATTTGAAAAATTCATTTCAAAAAAAAAAAAGTTAAAAATCAGGCTGCAACACCTTCAGGGTAAGTCCTTAGACTTGCTTCTTATTGGCCTTACCTCGGCCCGGATAAGAGGCTTTGAGGGTTTCGTAGATGGCCGCGATGCCCGGTATACGGTCTTTGGCCTTGCGTACATGGTCATACACATCAGAGGAAGCTTTGAGGGCTTCGGCGCCCAGTTGCATACGGGTATCGCGCACTTCGATGAGCATGTCCTCAAGAATGCTTTCGACACCCAGCAATTGGTTCGACAAGGTAAAATCGTTTTCGATACCATGAGGGTTCACCCAGGTAGGCACTATCAAGGGCTCGACCTTGCACGAATCGATGGTATTGCTTACAAATTGAAAACGTTTACGGCTCATCTTGACAGTTGTGAGGCGTTGCTTGGTAGTCATCGCCAATAAGAAAGGCATAAGGTCCTTAGCACCCAGGAGTTTGCTTTTAATGTCATTCAGCGTGGCATCAGGGAGGATTTGATTGATGATATTAGGGGTCATATGAGGTATTTTGATACTAAATTACTACTAAAAGTAGCAATTATGCTACTAAAAGTAGTAAAAATGCTATTATAAGTATCAAATTTACTATTAGAAGTATTAAAATTACTATTTTAAGTAGT
>CAIQUX010000210.1 GCA_903875055.1 uncultured Bacteroidota bacterium | reverse complement strand
TCAAACGAAGGTTGGCTGAGATATCATTCAGTTTGGTACCATATTTATACGGCAAATCCATTTTTTTGTAGGAATCATTCCTGATACCAGTCCAATCGGCTTTGTACAAGATATAGGAGGCAGACAACAAGACACTGAGTTTTCGTGACAGGCCTAGTTCAGCCTTCCAAAAGAATGGCCCTATACCTACAACACGGAAATCAGTGGAGTCTTTCTGATAATCAAAGAGTTTTTTATCCAGACGAGGTTGCCCGTAACCATATGAAAAATGAATTTGTCCCTTCTCATGCGCTTTTTGGTCCCAGTTATAATCCCATCCCGGAATGCTAAAAAATTGTGCCTTGCTCTGCGTAGAGAGAACAAAGGATAGCATCACCAGTATAAAAAACTTGTTCATTTCGCTCTATTTTGGAACAAATTAAGGAAAAACTATTTATAAATGAAAATTTAATTAGAAATATCCTCAATGTTCAACCATAGTCCTGCATGCATTTGAAGAATCCAGGATCAGCCGACACGAATTCAGAATTTGTTTTCAGTTGACTCTCATCAGGCGACGTCCTATTTTTTCACTATTTCTAATTACTTTTACTTCTTTACTATCTGAATGAAACAATACTACCTATTTCTTCTTCTGCTATTCATTTCAACCGCATTATGGGCTCAGCCAAAGAGTGGGGAAGTGATGACAGACACTATCCTAAATAAAGCCGCCATCTCGAACGGACGTCGACAGTTATTACTGATGATAGAACGGGAGCAGAAAAAAGCCGATGTCTCAGACGGTGTCATTGACAAACGTCTGGATATCGATGATGACACAACCAAGTCAAATGCATTGTCGATCGCACTTTTCAAAAAGGTAGGTACTACCGTAGCCTATATTGAGAATAATGAAACGGATGACATGACAAAGCGAAGATACCTTGGTCGAATCATCGAAAACCTCAAAACCTTCAATGCGGACATGAACGACAGTTATGTCGATATTTCTTATTACGTTACCTTATTCGAAAACACATATCAGGTACTTCGAGGCATGCATAACAGAAATCTTGCCAATTATGTGAAGGGTAATATCTCTAAAGCCATGTATGTCATATCGCCCTTGTTCGATACCGATAAGGAAGCCATGAATGTATTGATGTCGGGCATGATGGATAAATATCCTGAAATGAATTTCATCAAAAAGCTGAAAACGTTTAAAGTGGAAACGGCAGCAGACATCGTAGTGGCGAAATCGGCTCCTAAAAATCCTAAAGTCATTCTGAATTATGCCACTTCTACGGCGGCTGAAAGAGATATTGTCCGAAGAAATAAAGACCCATACGTAAAAGCAATCGTACTCATTGCTGATAGTTGCACTTCTCCGTTGAAAGCTATTTTTTTTATTGATGAATATCTGAAACGAAAAATGACACTGGCTGAAATCAATAAGATTACTGAAGACGAAGACACGTATTTTTCCAAAATGGTGGAACTGCGTCAATTGAACTTCACCGGTGATATGCGTAAATCATTCGACAAGGAGTTCGTGCATGTGGCTTCGCGTTATGTCAATTCCATGAATGAACTTCATGAGTCGGCAGATATTGTCAGGTTTAAATCGGTTGAGAAACTGAGCGCAACCGAACTCTATTATGTCATTGTATTCGGCAGTGATGACTTGTATACCAGCAGTTTTCTGGGTTGCTTCAACCGCTTACTTGCGCGAATGAAACCTAAAGCAGGTGATGTGTTCCTCAATGATCTGGGCAAAGATAAATTCAGAACTTTTATCAGACTTTGCGCTAACTATAATACACTGGCCACTTTTCTGACCACAATGAAGACTGAAGACAAGACCACCCTTATGCGATCTTTCGTCAAAGGATTGGACAATACCACCGAACAAGATCTGGAAGGGGCTACCGATGTGGCTAATTCATTCGGAAGCATTCAGGACAGCCTGCTGATGAGTAATATTCAGGAAGAAATCAGAATCAACCGGATACAGGATAGCAGCAGCAAAAATACAAGGGGATATAAGATATACGATATCCTGTATACCATGCTGACAGCCAGCAACGATTCCATCACGAAAAAATATGGTGTGCCACCTATCACAGTCATGCCCTATGCGCAACTGGCTAACGACAGTGGTATCGTTTATCAACAGGTTTTCTTTTTTGGCGATGAAGATGGCAAAGGAGTATTCAATAGTTATGTCAATGGCTTTTCTCCATCAGAATGGAAAGTAAAACGGGATGAAAAATGGGTGACCATCAGTTCAATTAAAGGAAAGCCGGTGGTTATTTTTGCCAATAAACCATTAGATGAACCGGACGACGAAGTGGCTCAAAACGCCTTACAGGATTACCTGGATTCAATGGCCATTCGACCTACTGTCATTATTCATCGGGGACATAGCTACCATTTATCCAGTACATTGGAGCATCTTAATTATCGGCATAAAGTGGTGATTCTGGGAGCATGCGGTGCCTATCAGAATTTAGCAGCTGTGCTCAACGCATCCGAAGATGCACAAATCGTTTCAACCAAGCAAATCGGCACCGGTGTTATCAATGGTGCCATTATACGTGCCTTTAATCAACGACTTCTGGAAGGAAAAGATATCGACTGGATAGAAATGTGGGGACAGCTTTCAAAGCAATTTACTAGCGGAGAGTATAAGGACCGTTTCAATGATTATGTGCCTCCCTATAAAAACCTGGGAGCACTTTTTCTGAAAGCCTATAGAAAATCGGATCACTAAAATTCGAACTTTAGTCGATTTAAAATTGTGCTAATAATCAATCATTTGTTCTTCTATCATTTCTGGTAAATCCCTGAACGTATATTTTTGTGTACGAAGTTGAGGTTCAAAGCCAGCCTGACGAATGGCATCCTGTATGCTCTTATACGTAAATCGATGCGGTGCACCTGCTGCACTCACCACATTTTCTTCCAACATGATACTGCCAAAATCATTGGCTCCTGCATGTAATGAAGTCTGTGCAATTTCCTTACCGACTGTCAGCCAGGACGCCTGAATGTTTTTTATATTCGGCAACATGATTCTGCTTAAGGCAATCATACGGATATATTCTTCACCGGTTGTGTCATTTTTAGCCCGACGTATTTTTGCCAATATGGTATCTGCATCCTGAAATGTCCATGGAATGAATGCAAGAAAGCCATTCGAATCAATAGGTTTTTCGCTTTGTACTTCGCGGATGGAAACCAAATGTTCAAAACGCTCCAATAATGTTTCGACATGGCCAAACATCATGGTGGCCGAACCGGTTATATCGAGCTGATGTGCCGCCCGCATGATATCAAGCCATTCCTGAGCACCACATTTCCCTTTGGAAATCAGACGTCGAACACGATCGTTCAATATCTCAGCGCCTGCTCCGGGCAAACTATCCATACCG
>CAIQUX010000209.1 GCA_903875055.1 uncultured Bacteroidota bacterium | reverse complement strand
ACTAGCGCGAGATTGAGGCGTTGCCCATGTGCTGGCATCTCGTGCTTTCTATATATCGATCTTCAAATACAGAAAGATAATGAATGGAAATTTGCAATACAGCACGAGAAGCTAACGCACAATTCCCACGCCTCATTCTCGCGCCAGTGGAGAGGTCACCTCGCCTACAAAGAGGCCCTGAAGATTTATGACATGGTAGAGATGGCAGTCAACAGTAATGTGCCCGGTATCGATACCATTTACGCCGATGTAAAACCCTTCTTCCCTCAAGCAGGCAGAAAGAAGAAGAAGCTACTATAAAAGGGTAGGGTAGGCCCTATATAAAAATTGCCGGAACTGGTCCGGCAATTATAGTAAGTTATAGGTGTTGCTGTTATTTATTCAACCACCACTTTTTTCACCATCACCTTGCTATCGGTCGATTTTACTTTTACGAAGTAAACGCCTTTGGCAAGGGTCTGTGTGTATATGGTTTTGCTTTCGTTCATGTCAGACTGATAAACCAATGAACCGACACTGTTGAGCATTTCAACCTTGGCTTGCTGCATGTCTGAAGGCAGTTCGATGGTAAACGCACCTGTTGACGGATTCGGATAAACCTTCAAGCCGTTTTCATTGGTTTCTGTCAACCCATTCGGTGAGGTCACTTTATTGATCTTGATCCAATTATCATTCAAATCAAAAAACACATTGCCGGCTCCTTTTACTTTCACACGGGCCCAGGTAGCAGCTACATTAGGTACGCCTATGGTTTCGGAACCGTCATTCGGCGTGCTGGGTGCCAATACGTAAGGCCATGTCTTACCACTATCAACCGAGAGATAAATGGTGACATTGGCAGCAGCCACAGGCGCTGCATTGGTGCCGGCTACATCCCATGTAATGGTTTGGGTTGAATAGCCGGTCCAGGTTTGTCCTGGTGTATTCTGACTGGTGACTCTAAACAAGCCTGAGGTTGCTCTTACATCCAGTTTGGTGGTATCGATACTTGTGTAAAAAGCACCATGACCGTTGTGCATATCGCGCACAGTACATCTGAATCTCAGGATACGCGCCGTATCAGGAAGGATTTCACCTAGATACGATTCTGTGTTTTTGATCAATTCCTTGTATTGAGGAAATGTTCTGATACCGGTGGTTTCCGGATTGAAGGAACGTAAGATGGGTGCTACTTTTGTAGGTGCATCCCAGACACCGCCGTTACCGCCACGGTCGTATTCTTCCCAGCAGAAGGTCAACGGATCATTGTTGGCATCGGTACCTGTAGCAGCTAGTTCAAATGGCGTCCTGTATGGAATAATATAAGACTTGCTGATCGAAGTGAGTACAGGAGGCGTATTGCCAGACGACGTGATAGATGCACATGCTTTAACGCTGGAACCTGTCATTTGCTCCAGACTGCGCACATGATAATAATCATCGCTATGCGGTTGGATATCGTCGGTACCGCAGATACCGGCATACCCCATAATGGTAGTGGCACTGCCTATTTCGTAGGCACTGCTTGAAGCCCTGTTGCCACTGCATGAACCACTCACCGAATTGAAGGTATGGTCGCCACCGAATTGATGACCCATTTCATGAACCACATAATCGATATCGAATGGATCGCCTACCGGATACGAAGAGCCTGTGACACCTTGTGCTTTGTTGTTTGCACTGCACACACAGCCTAATGAAGCAATACCGCCACCGCCGGTGCTGAATACGTGACCATAATCGTAATTGGCCGTACCGATACGGTTATTGATATTGGTCTGATTCTGGCCAAGCATAGCACTGCCACTGTTATTGGTATAAGGTTCACTTGAACCGGGTAAGTAGATAAGTGTATCATCCTTAGCTACCAAATTGGCATGCATTGAAAATTCTTTTTCAAATACGCCGTTACATCGGTTCATAGATGTAACCATGGCACTTAAGACAGAGGCTTTCGTGGGTGTTGCACCACCAACGGCAGAAGAATATTCTGAAGTACAAGCCAAGGCGAGACGATAATTGCGAAGTGTGTCACCGCTTGTTTTGTATGACGACAAGGATGGCAATGAATTCTGTTCAAGATGTATGCTTTGGTTAGCGAGATTCAAATCATTGTTCTCAGCTATCTGACAATGCATGGTTTGATTGATATTTTTAAAATAATTCAACTTATAATACACCACATACCATTCATTATTCATATTGGAATAAGGGTCAATATAAAAAGTCTCATCACCATTGAAAACAGCTGCATGAAATCCGAATACGGTAAAATCGAGTTTAGCGATTACCCTTGAATCCTTTTTGCTGATGGCTGTATAGGTTTTGATTTGCGAATATTTATCGGCCAATGGTTGCTCCATCATGGGTGCTTCAAAAATACTGAATTCCATATCGGTGCCATCAGGGGTAGGGAGAAAGATGGTGGTATTTGAGCCGCTGGTTTCAGTTGGGATAAACGACTGGAAGAGCTGAAAAGCCGGAATGTCAAGATGCGCCAACTGATAGCTTTGCGGTATGATTTTACGGTCGCCGGGAACGGCAATGGTTTTTTCTGACGATAGACTCCATAGGTCACCGAACGAATTAGCCTGGGCGGCAATGGAAACGGTCAAAAGAAGAAGCGTACAAATCTTTTTCATTGTAAGAATAGTGTTTTAGATGTATGAGTATTAACGATAGAGTTAACGTTCGAATTTATCCTTAATAAAATTACTGTCATCCTTGGCATAGCAAGCGTAGTAGTTGATAGTATTAAAAACGACGGAGG
The DNA here is from genome assembly GCA_903875055.1 of uncultured Bacteroidota bacterium. GTDB lineage: Bacteria > Bacteroidota > Bacteroidia > Chitinophagales > Chitinophagaceae > OLB11. The sequence continues at coordinate 4,757 of CAIQUX010000209.1, read as the reverse complement.
TGATATAGTACACTTTAGTGTCGTACGTGATCATGATGCGTGTATTGATACCGTCGCAATCGATGCGAGCGGAATTCAGGCTGTTGTCGTCAGCAAAAGCTTTGAACGATAACAGCTCAGGGTATTTAGCCTGAAGATCTGAGTCCATGGTCGTGGTTCGGCTCACATTGAATTCCTTACATACAAGGGTATTGTTGATAAACACCGGTAACGATATTTTGCGCTGGCTTTTATCGTATGGTATTCCGTTCAGGAATGCATTGAATGCTGTATCGATGGTGGTTACCAGCTTGTAAGCTGCTGGTTGTTGAAAATTTTCAGGGAAACGGAAACCTTTAGGTAATTCAAGAAACCAGGCTGGTTGAGGACTTGGTGCATCACAAAGACGCATACCCGAGTTTCTGACCAGGGGTTTGGCTTCCACCTTGGTTGCCACGATTTTCTTAGCCTGTTTCTTTTGCTTAGTCTTTTTTGCCGCCTCTGCGCCTCCCATTATAAACAGCGCACAAGCCAGTAATAACACTTTTTTCATCCGATAAAATTAGAACGGATTATTCAAAGTCGGTAAAAATTGCGGTAAAAGATGCAATTTCTCTGGATTTAGCGAAAACATGCCAGTTGCCTTTATAATTGATTTCGTAGGGTACCAATTGGTTGCCAACGCTTTTCAGTTTGACATGCATCACCACGTCAAAATCATATAAAAGGGTTTTGAAGGACAAAGAGTAGTCACGGGCTACAATAGCAAAGTCGGATACCCTGAACCAGGTTTTTAGTTCATTGATCACCACCTCATCCTTGGATTCTTCCTTAGGCATGGCCTTAAAAACATAGCAATCTTCACCATTATACAGAAGTCGTGAAAGACGAAATTTGTATTTGCTGTAAGTAGGCTCTTCAAAAATGGCCACGTTATCGCCTATACCCGGTATACCTGAAATTCGTTTGCCCGGATTGAAAATGAGGATACGAAGCTGCTCTTCATATCGGGTGGTACCGGTCGAAAGTTTATTACCCACGATATTATTCTCGTGACAGACCGTATCCTTCGTGAAAAAGAGATGGGCATATAACTTGGCGGTGTAATATCTGAATTCCCGATTCCTTTTAAAGAAGTTGCCTTGAACCTTCTCTTGTTTTGTGCTCATGGTGCGGCAACCGTCTTTCACTTCTTGTCTGGTAATGCTGTTATAAGAGGACCTGACCTGCTCATCCTTGTCGTCTATCTCGATATCGTTATACATGTTATAACTCAGCAGGTGTAAGGTCTTGAAGGCTTTATAAAAGGTCGTATCTTTCTTCACCTTATCGATAAAGGCAGGCACATCAAAGCCTCCTTGCACTGCTTTGATCATCACTTCATCGAGAATGATACCCTGATAGATTTTGTCGGTCGTGTCGGTCTGTGCCTTACCCGAGATCGAAAATAAAACGAATAGAATCGAAAGGAATGAGGATCGAACTAGTAACTTTAGCGAATCAATCCTTTTGTATGCGAAAAAAATATGTACTCCTTTTTCTTTCATTGTACTTAGTAAGTATTCATGTCTTTGCAGCTTCCGCGATGCGCAGCGATACCATCGATATCCGCAAAACTACCATAGATATCACGATAACAGACTTCGTGACCCATATTATTTCAGCCAGAACCACACTTGACATCCGAAGCAAGATGAATAATGTAAACGAGCTTCGTTTCGATCTTGAAGGGCTCACGGTTGATAGTGTGAAAATAAATAATGTCATTTCTGGATTTACACATCTTTCTCCGACACTTTTAATTCCGTTGACATCATCTTTATTGAATCTGAATGATACTGCACTGATTGATGTGTATTATCATGGAGTACCGGTAACAGACCCGAACTGGGGAGGATTTGCCTTCTCTGGTAATTATGGTTTTCAGATAGGAGTAGGGTTTAATGCGCAACCTCACTCATTCGGAAGAACATGGCATCCTTGCTTTGATAACTTTGTGGAACGGAGTGCCTATGAATTTTTCGTCACTACTGAAGACAGCAAGGTTGGAATCTGTAATGGTTTGTTGATAGACAGCACAGTCAATTCGGTCAATAGTACTCGAACATGGCATTGGAAACTCAATGAAGAAATTCCATCGTATCTGGCATGTCTGGCTGTATGTAATTATGTATTTATGCATAAAGTGCTTACCGGTAATTCAGGCAATATAGACGCTTTGATTACCTGTGAAGTAGCAGATTCAAACAATGCAAACGCTTCATTTAGCCATTTGCAGGATGCCTTCTCGATGCTTGAACAACATTTCGGTACCTATAGTTGGCCAAGAGTAGGTTATTCACTGGTGCCTTTTACAGCTGGTGCCATGGAACATGCAACTAATATCAGTATTGGAAAGATTTTTATTGATGGTTCGCTTGATTACGAAACGTTGATTGCTCATGAATTGTCACATCATTGGTGGGGCGATCTGGTGACTTGTAGTACAGCCGGCGATATGTGGCTCAATGAAGGTTTCGCCAGCTATTGTGAACCTTTGCATCTGGAACAGGTTTATGGACATGATGCCTATTTGAGCGAAGTAAGAACGAATCATTACGATGTACTTCGAAAAGCGCACCTAACCGACAACGGCTACAGGTCGATTGCCAATATGGATAGTCTTTATACGTATGGCCCGACCGTGTATAATAAGGGCGAAGATGCCATCCATACATTACGGACCTATATGGGCGATGCGCTCTTTTTTTCTTCGTTAAAGTCCTTTCTGAATGCACATAAGTTTCAATCGATCAATACGATTCAATTGCGTGATTACTTGACAACTCAAAGCGGTATCGATCTTACTGACTATTTTAAAAACTGGATATTGGCGCCGGGGTTCACACATTTTTCAATTGATTCAAGCAATGTCAATCCGAATGCAGGCACGTATGATGTGAGTGTCTTTCTGCGTCAGCGGAAACATCATTCCACCGATTATTATGATCATGTCCCTTTGGAAATTGCTTTTTATGATCAGCAGATGAACAGGTCGGTTTATTCACTTCAATTCAGCGGGCGATGTATGCAGTTTAATGTGAACCTGCCTTTCAATCCGGCTATGATAGTCATAGACCCTGATTCGAAAATCAGTGACGCGATTACCGAAGAACAGACAGTCATCAAATCGACCGGTAATATCACCTTTACACAAGGCAAGTTGAAACTGATCACCAAAGCGATACCCATGGCTGGTGATTCAGCTTTGTTTCGTGTGGAGCATAACTGGATAGCGCCAGATCGGTTTAAAAGCACGGCATCGTTTCCAGGATTTGTTTTATGTGATAATCGTTATTGGAAAATTGATGGCATACATCTTTCTGCCCTGCAAGGTCAGCTTCAATTCAATTACGATGCAGGCACTAACAACAACTTTCTGGATAGCACCTGGATAAAAAATACGGAAGACAGTATCCGACTTTTTTACCGGAAAGATGCAAGAGAAGAATGGCAATTTGCCAATGATAGTCTGAGTGCAGGTAGTCTTGTTGATAAGCGTGGGAATGTATATGCCCGGGAAATCAAGGCCGGAGAATATGCATTCGGAATTAAACGTAGCGGTTTTACAGATGTAGTTCAGACAGATGCACCATCAGGCGGATGCGGGGTGGTCAGCCATCTTGATGAGAATAATTTATTGCCTGTAAAAGAATGCTCAGTATACCCGAATCCTGCTACTTCATGGTTGACGATACGCTTTGCAGAAAGTAAGCATGATGAATGGTTGATACAAGTAACAGATTGTCTTGGGAGGGAAGTTGCCAAAAAGGAAATCGTGGCGGAGAAATCTACCTATGAATTCAATATTCAAAGTTTGCCATCTGGAATTTATCTGATTCGATTGACAGATAAAACATCAGGAACAATTTGGAATGAGAAAGTAGTAAAGCAATAAGTGCGTTTCAAGTGCATGCGTCATCTGTTCTTGAAAATGAGCTAAGCTTCCTCGGTAATAAGGTTAGATTCCTAATCTTTTTTCCAGATGATGTGAATGAATGCCAAAATAGGATTTTGCGCCCTTAATTTTCTGTAAAATGCGTTCAGCTTCCGCCGGGTCAGGGCTTTGTTTGCGTTCGGCAACAATCATGACATTTTTAGGTGTATGGGCTTCTGAAATAAACTCGAATACTTTGGTGCGATAACCAGCATGCTCAAGCATCAATGCGCGAAGACTGTCAGTTACCATTTCCGCTTCCCGTTCGAGATAAATTCCATGCCGAAGCATGAAATCAAGGTCATTATGTTTCTTGCCTTGTTCAATTTCATTCCTAATCTGTTTGTGACAACAAGGTGCCACCACGATGAGGTCGGCCTTGGCCATGATGCCTTTATAAATGGCGTCGTCCGTTGCAGTGTCACAGGCATGCAAGGCGATGAGCATATTCACTTGTTTGCAATCAAACTCCTCGATACTGCCTTGTGTAAAATGCAATCCGTCAAAATGGTTTTTAATGGCTATGTCATTGCATAGTTTTACTAAGTCCTGACGATACTCCACGCCGGTAACTTTTGCCTGTATGTTCAGTTTGTTCTGCAAATAATCAAACAAGGCAAACGTAAGATATCCTTTTCCTGAACCCATGTCTACCACCACCAGCTCTTTGTCTTTAGGTAAATCTTTCAGCAATGCGCTCAAAAGTTCAATATAATGGTTGATTTGTTTGTACTTGTCCTGTGCGTTTTTTAATACCAATCCATCTGCACTTGTAATATTCAGGTCATGGAGATAGGCGCTT
>CAIQUX010000208.1 GCA_903875055.1 uncultured Bacteroidota bacterium | reverse complement strand
GCCGAATTTTACACAATAGATATTTAGTGTATCACCATCCTGCTGACAGATCGAATAGCCATGACTGAACCATTTCAGCAATCTGGCATCACTCGTATCAGGATGCGCATCAAGCAGGGCCGTGTTACGCGGAAAGGTCAGCCAATGCATAGGTTTGTCTTTTTTCATCAATGTAAATTCTCCTACACTCAAGGTACTGTCGTTCGATGCCATACCATACCACATAATGTTGTTGAGGATAGTCGGAGCTGTGAAGTATGTGTTGTATTGGATATGGTTTTGTTCCATCGATTTCTTCACGATGTGATTCGCAACAGCCTTATTCACCATTGTAAAACCTAGGTAGCAGAAACAATACACTAGAGAGGTTCGTATCCATACCCTGCGTCCTTTACTTTCATTTTTATAAATCAATCCCGCAATAACCATAAATAGCATCGGTGCCGTGAATAACAGATCGACGATTGATAAGTTATCCCATGAAAAGGCGTATTGTGTAAACGGAAGGAATAACCTTGTACCATAAACCGTGCAGGTATCCAATAATGAATGTCCCCACAGACAAACGATGAATAGAATAAACCACTGATGCCATTCTACCTTTTTCTTGAATAAACGATAAAACAGATACGCTAATGGAAAAGCATACAGAAACTCCCATATCAACGAATGCGTATGGCCACGATGACAACACATATATAGTCTGGGATCATTCAGACCTGTATAGAACAAATCGAAATCGGGAATCGTTTTAGCCAGTGCTCCGATCAAAGCCGCTTTACGGCCGATTTTTTTTCCAAGAAGGGCTTCGCCGATGGCGGCACCTAACACAATATGGGTAACTGAATCCAAGAGTATGAATTTTATAAATGGAATGTGTGCAAACTTACAGAAAAAAGAAGGTAAACGAGAGTGCCGTTACAGCTACAAGAAAGAAACTTATCACATAAATCAAAAACAGACCCGCTTGTTTGAGTAGCAGTTTCCACCATATAGTAGGGTAGACCTTTCTGAGTGCCATGAACAGGTAAATACCCAGCGCAAAATAGATGATGCCACTAAGAACTGCATACAATGACTTGTTAGGGTAAAATATGAATACGAATCGTGAAATACTCGCCGCGATAAAGAGTACGGAATGAAAATGAATGCTGAAAATCAGATGATCGACATAATAGTATCCTTTTTTTCTGAAGAAGAGATGAAGCAGGAAGGCAAAGAAGGGTAAAAGGAAAAAGAAAATCTTGGGGCTATTATGCTGAAACTTCTCGACAAAGGCATGTTGGATTTCATCATTCCCGTGATACTTCTCTGAAATGGTATAGATTCTTTTGTGAAAGAGTCGCCCCCAAAAGCCATCTCGTTTTGCTGTTGGTAGAGTATGTTGAATGGAATCATACTGATGCCAGTTTTCTGCTTCATCCGAAGGGGAAAAACTCAGTCCGCTATTCAAATCGATCTGGGTGCCATCAAACTTGATATCCTTACTTTTCTTTTTAGCATCAGCCACCATGGTTGAGTTAAAAGTATCCTTTGTAAGTCTTGATGCAACAGCGATTCCGATACTGTCTATCTGATGCTGAGTCACTGCGGGTCGATGAGGGGGCGTCTGATGTGCCTCTACTAACTTTCCTGTATTCAACGACAGATTAAAGAAAAAAAGGAAAAAAATGGTGGTGACAAAAATATAAAGTTGGATTGGATTCAGGTACTTGGACCGTTTCCCGTTTATGTATTCCAAGGTGACTAAACCAGGTCGGGTAAACAACGTGCGTATCGTTGTCCAGAATTTATTATCATAATGAAAATAATCACCGGCGAAATGAGCGGCCATATGCCAGAAAGAATCCTTATGCAAAAAGGCTTTTTGACCGCAATTGCCGCAATATTTACCTACCAGAGGATAACCGCAGTTGAGACAGTTCTCTTCGTTATGAAATACTTTTTCCTTGAAAGCCATTTTAATTGCGAATGAAAGTTGTCAGGTTTTAGTTACGACAAAGTTGCAGTTAGTGTGAAATAGGAGAGTCTTTAAAAACGATGTGCCTCAACTTGAGGCACATCGTTTTTGCTAAACAGTTAATCTTAATACTTAATTAATTTTATTTTCTTGGTGGCAGAACCGTCGTTTAGCTCAAGCATGTATAAGCCCCCGGCCATACTGCTGATATTCAAGGCAGCTTTGGTTTTGCCTGCTGAAATAGACAGTCTGTTTTGACGGATTCGTTGTCCTGCTATGTTGTAAATAGTATATCGAATTTCCTTGCTTTCATTTGAATTGAACTCAAGTGTGTAATTCCCATCAGATGGATTAGGATAGACCGTAAGCAATTCATCAGTAAAGCTTGAGGTACCCAAAGGCCAGGCATTCTTCAACATCAGGTTGATATTGTCGATAAACAGATTATTTCCTTGTCTGTTAGTCGCTCTGAATCGTACAAATATTTTCTTACCGATATAACTGGTCAGATTAAGACGATCATTACGCCATTGGGTTGTGAGGGTAGGGGAGAAAATGGTGCTCATCATACCTGCTGTTGCTAATGGAATGCCGCCTTTGTAATAGGTGGTAGGGGTGAAGTTGACAGCGCAATCATCTGAAACCAGTATTTGTAAGGAGTCAGATCCACTAGCTCTGAATGCATCCGATATATCGAAGGTCATCAACACCGTATCGGCCACAACGCCTGATAAATCATATTGAGCTGTTTCCAGATCATCAATCTGATTGAGGTGATTATAGTTAAAAAAGTCCATATACGCTGTATGTGTATTGAATCCTGTAGGGTCAACAAGACAAAGTGTCTTTTGCCATTTTACACTCGTGTCGGCATCAATCACTCTCCATCCTGCTGGTGGGAATAAGGGGCCTTCAAAATCTTCAACGGTTGGGGCGTTAATCACTGTCGGTATTGATACGGTTGCCGTAGCTTCTGATGTATCGTTCATCACAACGATGTCTGTATAAATGCTGGTCCAGGTTGTTACCGTGTAAGATCCTGGCAAGGCCATGTTCACCGGAGTGGCGAATGTGAAGATAGAAGTGTCACCTACAGGGATAGGGCCTGGAACAATGTCGGCAACCACCGGATTTGCATTTACCTGATAGTAAATAGGCAAGTTCACAATAGGTCGTAAACCAAGATTAATCAGTTTAACCTTAACAGGCATAGGTGCTGTTGTGGCACAGGTATATCCATCCGTGAATGGAAGGATAGTCTGGAAGTTATACGAATTATCCACGCAATTGACGCTTCCGGGGTTCTTCTGATATGCTATGGAACGTAACCCTTTTGCACCATTCAGACTGTTTACGGCACTTACGGCATAGTAGAATGTATCAATGGTGTTGACACCGCTTGAGATCACGAATGAATTCGTTGTGCTCGTGCCAATTTGTGTCATGTATTTTGGCCCCATGCTATAAATGATATAGCTGGTAGCGAAAGGAACAGCATCCCATTTTAAATGGAAGATAGTTCCACAGGCGGTATCGACTGTCAGGTTTTTAGGTACATCGAAAACTGTAAAGAGTGTATCGCTTTCATCAAATACAGTACCACGTGTGATTCGCATTTTCATTTTACCTGTATTCAGTGTGGCAGGAGGAGTCCAGTCGTAATAACGCTGATTGCCGGGAATAGATGCAGAAAGTGTATTCCAGGTTGTTCCGGCATTGGCTGAATATTCAAGTTTGAATGTACCACCGTTATTTCCGTAGGCGTCCCATCGGATTCTTTCCTTCTGGCTATTGGCAAATGATTCTCCACCCTGAGGATAAGTAAGTGTAATCTGGTCATTCAGAAATTCATAAACCAATACATATTTTTGGGGGCCTAACGGAATATTATTACCATAGACAGAAACGACACAAGGACCAGCGATGACAGAATCCAACGTCACTTGTTCTACATTGTTCAGGTTGTCGACACCACGAATGGCTGGGGCGCTTAACGCAGCCACTGTCGGAGTGTTATTCAAAACCCATGGATCAATCACATTTCCTGAAGGTTCCTGAACACTTAAGTTCAAATCATTGACCAATGCCATTGAGCTTGCCGGATTTCCTTCAAAATCATTCCAATAAAGCATCACTTTCAATTGTCGTGTATTTGGGGGAACATTGATAAAATAATCCTTGCTATCTCCATTAGACATTGAATCAATAAAGTATTGGTTACTGTTCATCGCTTTATAAGCACGACGTGCGTTAATACGACCAAAACCGTATATAAAATCAGGACCAGGGGTGCCAAGATCATCAGCCGTATTAAGCACCAGTCCTTTCATCAAGGCACTATACGGGTCTGCACCAGCATGTGTTTCGCGATACGATTGCCACAGACTGGCTAAAGTACCTGATACGCCCGGGCAGGCCATAGAGGTTCCTGTGAGTGTAGTATAGGTATTGTCTGGTTGTGTTGAATATACGTTCGTCCCGACGGCTACGATTTCAGGTTTCAAACGGCCATCTTCAGAAGGTCCGCGGCTTGAAGATGCAGCAATCACATCACTGTTATCTACATTGCCAACTGTGATTACATTCTTTCCTGCTTTATAACCTCCGGTTATTGTGAAATAACCTTGAGGTACACCACCGCAAGTTCCGTTGCCACTGTTGCCTGAAGAGTGAACACTCATCAGTGATTTTTTAGAATTAATCAGGTAATCAGAATTCTGTGCATCATAATCATAACCGATATTACAACCTTGGCCTAAGGAATTGGACGTGATTCTGATGTTGTTTGTCGTATAATCGGTTGGTGCATTAATAAGATTATCGTAATCTGCATAGATATGTAAATCGGCACCGCGTGCATTGCCTGAAGTGACAGGGTCGAAGTTGCCGCCACCTGCAACGATACCACAAACATGATCAGCATGAGTGCCACTATTGGTAGAAGTATGATTTGTCACACGGCCTGCGAAATCGATATGAGGTCCAATCGTACCGTCATCTCCAACTGCTACTGAAACGCCTGTTCCATCATAATGCAAACCAGTCACATAAGATGCATCAATTGTATTGACACGGTGGTCACTTCTTTCTGTCAGGTTTTCCGGAACAGCAGGGGCTGAAGTTGCCTGCATATATTTTACCCATACAAAGCTTGCAAGGGTTTGTGTTTCAGACTCATGGATTTCAACCACCACATGAAACGCATCTTTCCAAGATACAATTTTAATATTCTTTTCTTTTAATAGGCTTGTAATGGAAGTCTTATCAAGCGCATGCTGGGCTTCTAGCAACAATTCAAAACGACCATTCCCTTTATCCATCCAATCCGGTAATGGACGCTGGATTAATTTAGGTGCAATTTTATAAGTGGCTAGGTAAGGCAGAACACTTCGTACATTATAATTGGATAAACTATTCACATTATAGTTATTGGGAATAGCAGCTAAAAATGCCCATGTAGGCAAATAATCAAGGAATTGAATACCGGTTTCCAAACTGATGGTGTTTCGTTCTGCAGGTGATGTGGATCTGTCGAACTGCACAATACAATAAGTTTTGTTTCCTAACTGATAGTTTGACCAGTTGGAGAAGTCAGTAATGGTTTTTACATTTTCTGCCGGAGTAAATGCCCCTGATTTCATATAAAGGGTTTGAGCATGCAGGGTAAAACTGAGGATTGTTAATGCAATTAAGGCTATATGTTTCATATACGGGTTTAAGAGGGTTAAAAGTATATATAAAATTTGAAAGTATCAACTTTTGTTAAAGACTCGATGCAGCAAGAAACCGTTGGGAGATATCTGAAGCACAAGGTTAAGAGGAGTGCAGACTATGGTTCTTATTGAATTGAGCAGAATAAGAGGTGTCTATCGAATGAAGAGGTTGGGTATAAAAAAAGCCTTTCAGAATGAATCTGAAAGGCCTGGTCTTTTATTTGTAGCGTGATCGAGATTTGAACTCGAGACCTCAGCATTATGAGTGCTGCGCTCTAACCAACTGAGCTACCACGCCATGAAATATGTTTGCACATTTTCAAAAAGAGGAGCGCAAAGGTAATTAAAAATAGTTTTTATCCAATTACTCGTGATGATATTTTTCATTCTTTAAAATTGTGAAGGCACGGTAGAGTTGTTCAGTGAATAAAAGCCGTACTAATTGATGAGGGAACGTAAACGTAGAAAGCCCGAGAATTAAGGTAGCTTTAGCTTTCAGCTTATCTGATATACCATAACTTCCACCAATCAGAAAGATAATCCGTACCGGAGATAAATTCATTAATTGGTTCAGCTTCTCTGAAAATTCTTTCGACGTAAAACATTTTCCATGCTCATCTAGCACAACTAGCAGGTCCCTCTCAAGTAATTTGTCTTGAACCAGGTCAGCTTCTTTATCTAGAAGTTGTATTTTGGGCAATGTTTTTGGCAGTTTGGAATTATCGATAGTAACTATATTGAACCCAGTATAACGGTTAAGTCGGGAGCAGTATTCTTCAATCGCCTTATCCACCAGTTTTGTATTTTCTTTGCCGAGGCTCCATAGCTCTATGGTCATATTTATTTTTTTTGCAGAGACAAAAGTATCTATTATCTTCGCGCTCTCAAAATAAAATGGCTGCGTAGCTCAACTGAATAGAGTACCTCACTACGGATGAGGGGGTTTTAGGTTTGAATCCTAACGCGGTCACATTTACACTT
>CAIQUX010000207.1 GCA_903875055.1 uncultured Bacteroidota bacterium | reverse complement strand
TATGTTACATGACATCGGTTCTATGTTACGTGACATCGGTTCTATGTTACATAACATCGGTTCAATGTTACATGACATGAGTTCTATGTTACATAACATCAGTTCTATGTTACGTGACATCAGTTCTATGTTACGTGACATGAGTTCTATGTTACATGACATTAGTTCTATGTTCATAGATTTCAGCTTTGTATAATTGAAAAATATTTCTTTAACGATATTTTTAGAAATTTAGTGGCCTGCTTTTAAGCACTAAATAAGCGTCCTATTATTTCTTTACAACACCCTGTTTATAAGGCTTACAGACATCATTAGTATTTACTTCACAATGATCCTTAGCATATCTTAACATGTTCTTTACCGGAGGCGAATAAACTTTTTGCCTTGAAAAGAGTTTAATATATCAACAACGTTGTAAAGAAACTAAATTAATTAACTTTTAAAAAAACAAATTAAAAAATGAAACACATTAAATTGAATTTGAACAGGACAAGAATACCCCTGAAGATTCAGAAAGCTAAAAACATCGTGGTGAAGATGACAGGTAATACCAACTTTACCACACCTGCTCCGTCACTGGCTTCCATCACCACCGCTATCAACAAACTCGAAAGCAGCTACGAACTGGCTATCGATGGCGGTAAATCTAAAAAAGCCGCCATGCGTATCGATGAAGCCAGCCTCGATGCACTGCTCACACAACTCGCTGCCTATGTGCAAGACATCACCGTCGGTGATGAACTGAAAATACTCAGCAGCGGTATGGAACTTAAATCGAGTCCTGTAGCCTCTCAGATACCTGAGATACCAGGCGATATACAAGTCGTACTCAAACGTAATGAAGGCGAGGTAAGTCTGAAATGGAAAGCAGTTAAACGGGTGGCAGCCTATCTGTTGCAAATCAACGATAAGCACGACAACGAAAACACCTGGACCCTCTATGATGCCTGCACCAAAGCATCTTATACGGGCGGTGAATTTGAAAGTTCCAGTATCAAATGGTTCAGAATAGCAGCCCTCGGCGCTAAAGGTAAAAGCCTGTGGAGCCAACCAGTCAAAGTGACCATACTATAAGCAAGCTACATGTAACGAAAAAAGCAAGCCACGAAATGTGGCTTGCTTTTTTTATGACTGCTTGAGAGTATACCTGTTATAGTAATTTTATCGAACCGGTTCGGAGAACCACTTTTATCTGTAGTTCCTTAATCCATCTTTGTTGGGCGCAGGCAACCTATTTTTGTATCGGTTTCATTTTGTGTTTGTTCAAATATTCCTTGAATTGTGCAAAGGTCATATTCTCAGTTTCCTTCGCGATTTTTTCTTTTATTTCCCGGAACACTTTTACAGTATCAAATGATTTTTCTGTTTTACTCTTCGGCTTCATTATGTACAATTTCTTTTGGTGAACGAATGTCAAGTTGAATATATCCACTTTTCAAATTTACAGAATTATACCCACGGATTCTAAAAACATTAACAATATGCTTGAAGTTCCAGCTTACCAGATAATCAACCTTGTTAATTGTTGCTGTGGCAATATGCCGACAATCATCCGCACTTGTTTTCCCGACAACTTTCTCTTCCAAATATTTTTCAGCTAGTTGAAACGCCTCTTCTGTTACTTCTACATATTCTAAATGATCTGTCGGCAAGTCATTAAAAAAGTTCCTCACGCTTTCTGGCGCATTACTTAATTCAGATATAGATAGGTCGGAGTATACACAGACAATCTGCCCCAATCTCACTTTCTCAAATAGTAAGGTTGAGATCTCTTCGAACTCTTCATCAAACACTCCACCGAATACAGATGTATCAAAATATAAACGCGGTCTCATAAGACAAATTTAATCCTTTTTGTTCAGCTTCGAGTATAAGCCACTGTTTAGGGTTCAAATGCATTCGAGACGATTAGAAATTCTAATTCCAACGATTTATATCCTCACAAATCTGTAGTCACGTTATCGAACTGGTTCTGAGAACCCCTTTTATCTGTAGTTCGACATGCCGCAAAGCCGAACATGTCAAACAGCACATTCTACACCAATACATTCACCCGCTTTTTTGCCATTTATTTAACAAGCTCATGCTGAAATTCAATTCCGCTTCTATCTTATTTTATAATAAATTGCACCACATTAATATGAAAGCAATGAAATCTTTTCTTTCCGGTACGAAAAAATATGTGTTAGGTGCCTTGTTGGGTGTGGCCGTCATCCTTTCGATACAGGCTATGGACAGCGATCCGTATTTTGAAATCTCAAAGAATCTTGAAATATTCACCAAACTGTTCAAAGAACTCAATACCTATTATGTCGATCCTGTGCAACCCGGTAAGATGGTGAAGAAAGGTATCGATGCCATGCTGGCCGATTTGGATCCCTATACCAATTATATCACCGAAGAGGATATCGAAGATTATCGTTTCCAAACCACAGGTAAATACGGCGGTATCGGCAGTTCGATTCGTGAGAAAGACGGTTATATCGCCATCTCTGAACCGGTCGAAAACAGTCCGGTGATCAAAGCTGGCTTGAAAGCCGGTGATATCATTACCGAAATCGACGGTCATTCCACCAAAGGGAAATCAGTTGAAGATATCAGTAAGTTTCTGAAAGGCTCACCAGGCAGCACCCTCAAAGTGAGAGTGAAGGATGCCGTTACGAATGCCGAATCGAACAAGACCATCACCCGCGAAGAAATCAATATCACCAGCATTCCTTATGCCGGTATGGTAGGACCCAATAATGAATATGCCTATATCAGACTGTCACAGTTCACCGACCGTTGCGGTAATCTGGTACGTAACGCTCTCGACAGTATGAAGAAAGCCAATCCGGGTACGAAAGGTATCATCTTTGATTTGCGTTACAATCCAGGTGGTCTGCTTGATGAAGCTGTCAATATCGCCAATATCTTTATCAATGGCGACCAATTGGTGGTGACGACCAAAGGCAAGAATCAGGAATGGGACAAGACTTATAAAACAAAAGGGACTCCCCTGGATGAAAAGATACCTTTGACCATCCTTGTCAATCGTAATTCGGCATCAGCCTCTGAAATCATTGCAGGTACCATGCAAGATCTCGATCGAGGTGTGGTGATAGGTCAACGTAGTTTCGGTAAAGGTCTTGTACAAACTACCCGAGATATCGGTTTCAATGCCAAGTTGAAAGTAACGACCGCTAAATATTACACACCGTCAGGCAGATGTATTCAGGCCTTGGATTATACACATCGCAATGAAGACGGAAGCGTAGGTGAAATCTCTGATTCCCTGAAGACAAAATTCAAAACCAAGAACGGTCGTATCGTCATGGATGGCGGTGGTGTTGAACCCGATATCAAGACACCTGCGAAAGAAGCCTTGAAGATCATCAATGCACTCAGCACGAAATCGTTTGTGTTTGATTATGCGACCTTGTATGCAAGCAAACATCCTACGATTGCAGCCGCAAAAGATTTTGAACTTACTGAAGCCGATTTCAATGATTTTGTAAAATGGCTGGAAGGAAAAGATTATTCGTACAAGACTAAAACCGAAGAAGCACTGGCG
>CAIQUX010000206.1 GCA_903875055.1 uncultured Bacteroidota bacterium | reverse complement strand
CGCAACGTGACGATTAAATGGCCGAATGACATTTATGCAGAGAATAAGAAGATAGCCGGTATCCTGATCGAGAATATCATTCGTGGGTCCAATTGGACACATGCCATTATCGGTGTTGGGTTGAACGTGAATCAAACTCATTTTCCTGATATGAATTGGGCCACCTCCATCAATCATGAAACCGGCAAGACCAATAAGATCAATCAGGTAATGAAAGAGTTACTTAAGAGCATGAATGCAAATTTCGGGAAATTCGAAACGGATCCATTAGGCTTATTGCCATTATATAATGCGTTACTATACCGGATTTCGAAAGAAATCACGTTTACACGAAATCACGAAATGTATAAGGGCATCATATTGGGTGTGGATACGAATGGTTTGTTGAATATTTCAGTTAACGGGAAAATCAGATCATTCAAACATAAGGAAATTGAATTGATACTTGGGTGAGGATTAGATGTGATTTGGATTGCTTTGCAGAAGAGAGCCTTTTTCCTATTTGACTTATTTTGAAGGAGAACTATCAGCAATATCATCTAAATGTGGTTCATGTAATTCAACAGGCTTGCTTTTCTTACGTAATTGAAGGTTTAATAGTTCAACGGCGAATGAAAAAGCCATAGAGAAATAGACATAATTTTTCAAATGAAGATCATGAGCTTTTTCTGCGTCCCATCCTTCAATCAGTAACACACATCCTATCATGACAAGGAAAGAGAGGGCTAACATTTTAACCGTCGGGTGCTTCTCGACGAAATCAGCGATTTTTCCTGAAAAAAGGAACATGACAAACATCGCAATGACCACTGCAATTATCATGATTTCGACATGTTGTGCCATTCCGACAGCTGTGATAATGCTGTCAAACGAAAAAACGGTATCGACCAACATCATCTGTACGACAACCTTCATCAGAATGCCACCTGTATCTTTTACAGACGTTTCATGTTCCCCACCTTCAAGCTTTTGATGTATTTCACTGACTGTTTTTGTAAGCAGGAACAAACCACCACCTAGCATGATAAGCCCCCGTAGATTAAATTCCTTTCCGGCTATGGCAAATAAGGTTGAGTTGCCGTTTTTCACTAACCAGGTCAAACTTAGCAACAACAGGACTCTGACAAGGACACCTGTGAACATCCAAATTCGACGTGCGGCTTTTTGTTTGGCCTGATCTAGTCGCCCCATGATGATGGAGACGAAAATTACGTTGTCGACGCCCAAAACGATTTCCAATACAGTGAGTGTCAATAAACTGATAAGTGCATCGGCACTAAATAAATAATTCATGAGATGTTACTTGAGTAAGGAGTTACATATCTTTTTGGCAATGGCGGGACCTTCATAAATGAAGCCTGTATAGACTTGCACCAGGCAAGCTCCTGCGTCCAGTTTTTCCTTTGCATCCTCACCGGTGAAAATTCCGCCCACGGCAATAATCGGCAATTTTCCGTTTGTTTTTTCTGATATATAACGAATGATTTCAGTGCTTCGCTGTTTAAGAGGTTTGCCGCTTACACCGCCGGCACCTGTATTTTCGACCACCTTTCTGTCGGCAGTCAACCCTTCACGGTCAATCGTTGTGTTCGTCGCAACAATGCCACTTAATCGTGTTTGGGTGACGATGTCGATGACATCATCCAATTGTGCTTCATTCAGGTCTGGAGCTATTTTAAGAAGGATGGGTTTAGGTTTCGGGTAGCTTAAATTCAAATTTTGCAATTGCAACAACAGGTCATGCAAGGGTTTTTTCTCTTGTAGCTCACGCAAATTTGGTGTATTCGGGCTGCTGACATTGACTACGAAATAATCGACCACGTCAAAGAGTTTTTTAAAGCAGTATTCGTAATCCTTGATGGCTTCATCATTCGGAGTCACTTTATTCTTCCCGATATTACCTCCGATAATGATATTCGTTTTTCTGTTTTTCAAACGCATCACCGCAGCATCGACTCCAAGATTATTAAATCCCATTCTGTTTATGATAGCTGCGTCACCTGGAAATCGAAATAATCGCGGCTTGTCATTTCCATCCTGAGGCTTCGGTGTCAATGTACCTATTTCGATAAAACCAAAACCGAGGCAAGCCAATTCATCGATGAACATGGCATCCTTATCAAAACCTGCTGCCAAACCGACCGGGTTCTTGAAGTGCAATCCGAAAATTTCGCGTTCGAGTGAAGGATGAGAAAGGCAGAAATTACTTTCAAGATACCGTTTGCCAAAACCGAGGTTATAGGCTTTGGTTAGCCAGTTCATGGCCTTATAATGAACCGTTTCCGGATCGTAACGAAAGAGTATTTTTTTAACGAGATTGTACAATAAAATAGGTGTTAGCGGGTTAACCAGATAGACCGTCAGAACATAAGAGCCAGCGAATTAAAGTCTTGACTTCACATGAGCAACATCATCGATTCGCTTTTGAGCAATTTGCATGGCAGCTTCCTGAGTAGTGATATCTTCTTTTTCTGAGAGGGTGAAAATGTCCAAGATTCGATTATAGATTTTCTCGACATCTTTAGTCACCTTTTCTCTGTTATATGATCCGCTGGCTTCAGCAGCTACATTCACTAATCCTCCTGCGTTGATCAGGAAGTCAGGCGCATAGATGATCCCTTTTTCGATCAATTGTCGTCCATGTACCTTTTCTTCAGCCAACTGATTATTGGCGGCACCGGCTATGATAGAGCATCTCAGTTTCGGGATGGATTCTGAATTGATAGTTGCTCCCAGAGCGCATGGTGCATAAATGTCCATATCGACATTCAGCATCTCGGCTGGTTCGATAAATTCAACTTTGAACTTATCAGCTGTTTCTTTTATTCGGTCTTTGTTGATATCGGAAATAAACACTTTGGCACCTGCTTCTATCAGATGTCCGACAAGATAATGCCCAACATGCCCGACTCCTTGCACCAGCACCTTCTTCCCATTTAGATTATCATTTCCCCAACGTTTATGGGCACAGGCTTTCATTCCAACGAATACACCATATGCGGTGAATGGTGAAGGGTCGCCGCTACCTCCCATATATTCAGGAATACCTGTTACATGTTTGGTTTCCTGATGGATGAACTCCATATCAGATGCAGAGGTATTCACATCTTCCGCGGTAATATATTTTCCATTAAGAGAGTTCACAAACTTACCATAACGACGCCACAATGCTTCTCCTTTCAACGCAGGGTCACCAATAATGACAGCCTTGCCACCACCCAGATTTAATCCTGAAATAGCCGCTTTATACGTCATACCTCTCGAAAGACGCAGGGCATCGATTACAGCATCATCATCGGAATTGTAATTCCACATTCTGGTACCGCCTAATGCAGGCCCCAGCGTAGTATTGTGAATGGCAATAATAGCCTTAAGGTTGGAATGAGGATCATGGCAAAAAACGACCTGCTCATGCTCCATGTCTTTCATTAGTTCAAATACTTTGTTTGACATGTGTATGGTTTAAATTGTATTTATTCTTTTGGTTTACTTTCATTTTCTCCGTCTGTTACAGTTTCTTGCACTTCAGGTTGAGCTTCTTGCGTTGGCAGCGTTTCTTCAACAGATTCAACCGTTGCGACTGCCTCCACTTCATGCAGAACAACGGTCTCTTCGATTGGTTCAGCGGTTTCGGTAAATACTTCTGGAGACACACTTACAGGAGTTTCAACTTCTTGAATCGGCTCTTCCTTCACCATGATTTCTTCCATGGCTATCTCATTTCCACTGACTTTCAATTCGGCAGCTTCATGAGGCTGATCTTGTTCGGAGTCGTTTGATGCCGGTGTATTTTTTTCGCCCTTATTTTCTTTCTTTGGTTGCTCCTTCTTCTTATTATCATGGGCGTGTTCCTTCTTGCGGGGACCTCTCATGATCTGGCTCATTTCACGTTCATCGAGATACATCTTCTCTTTCACTTCTTTTGCCTTTTCTTTCAATTCAGTGACCTTGGCTTTAATTTCTTCCATGACTTCCATATATTCCTCACGCTTTTCGTAAGACCGAAGGGTGACAGGCAGATTTTCGATGCGTTCGTTCATGTCAAAAAGAAGTTCTTCCTCACGTTGAAGTTCACGGCTGATCTTATTGTAATAAGAGCGGTTGCGTTCGTATCGGTCCTTGATATCTTTTGAGAGTTCCTGTTTTCGTTTCTCCCTGTTTTCATCTTTTCGGTCAAAGAAGGCCTTTTTGGCTTTCTGGAAACGTTCCCAGGCTTCATCACCATATTCCTTCGGAACCCGGCCGATTTTCTTCCATTCTTCAAACATTTCCATATACTCGGCCGTGGTATTATCGAAATCCATGGAATCCTGAATTTCTTCGGCGCGACTTACAATGGCCATCTTGCGGGCATGATTGTCTTCGAGTTGTACCTTGATTTTTGAGAAATGATGATTTTTCTGGTCATAGAAATAATTCTTGGCCGCCAGAAAAGTATTCCAGACTTCATCACTTCTTTCCTGAGGGACTTTTCCGATTTTCTTCCATTCGTCCATCAGTTTGGTATATTCATCTGACGTTTCTTTCCATTGCTTGCTTTCTTTCAGGGCTTCGGCTCGGGTAATCAATTCAAGTTTCTTCAAAAGATTTTCTTCCTGTTCGACCACGATGTCACCGATATGTTCCTTCTTTTTGGCGAAGAAGATATCCTTGGCGGTGCAGAATCTGAACCATAATTCTTCGACGCGATGTTTAGGTACCATCCCGATTTGCTTCCATTCTTCATTGAGAGCGATATAGGCATCGGTGGTCTTTTTCCATTCAGTCGAGTGCTGCATGGCTTCTGCTTTTTCACAGAGATCTATTTTCTTAGAGAGATTATCTAGCAGGTCCAGTTCGAAATTCTCAAAACTCGCTTGTTTGCCTTTAAAGAAATCATCTTTCGCTTTTTCAAAACGTTCTCTGAATTCCTCATTTTTTAAATCAGGTACTGAAGGGAGCGCTTTGAATTCAGCCTGGAGCTGACGAAGTTTTTCGGTCGCGTCTTTCCATTCAGTTGCTTTCAGCAGTTCCTCAGCTGCGAGGCAAAGGGCCTCTTTCTGAGCAATCGCTTTTTCCACGTCTACTTTTATTTCAGCTTCCATCGTATCGAGTACCGTAAACAGGGTGGCATAATCGCCGATAGCTTTAGCGGTGCATAAATAGGATTTTGTACGAACAATTTTTCCGGCCAGTTTGATCTTATCGGTAGCGGCTTCGAAGTCTTTTTTCACTTCGTTGACTTTTTCAAATAATTCCTGAAAACGGTCTTCAAGGGATGCAATGATGTACTGATGATTATTGTCGGGTAGTTCGGCAATGGAACGTTCTTCAAACCATTTATTGGCAGGAAGAAAAACGTTTTCGTCTCGGATGAAATAAAGTTGTGTGTCTGACATGATGTGAGAGTTAGATAAGCGTTAGTAGATAATTTTTGTTAAAGAAAGCAAATGTAATTAATAATTTGGCATTTTACCAATGACCGCGATTGTCTTTTACGGGAGACAGATCTCTTGAAAACAGGTTGGAATCTTGTGTACGGGAAGTTTATACGAATGGATGGACTATGTGTTATTCCAAATCGATAGGACTAATTAAAGACGATTAGGCCCTGAATAAAAGGAATTATGCTGGCGGGTCGAAACTAATGATCCGGATTGATATCAAGTGAAGCAAAACATGCTACTGCTTAATGACGTAGGTGATTCTTACGAAGGCTGTTTTATCTGGAATATCTCTCTGAAATTTCGACCGTAGCCGTCATAATCAAGACCGTAGCCGACAACAAATTTGTCGGGGATCACAAAGCCTATATAGTCAAGGGTTAATGGAAACTGTAAAGCGTCAGGTTTATGGAGCAAGGTGCAAATCGTGACAGAAGCCGGTTGTAATTTCTGAAGCGAAGGTATGAAAGAAGACATCGTTTTGCCTGTATCGACGATATCCTCCACGATGATGACATGCCTGTCTGACAAGTCTTCTTCCAATCCGATAGAAGTGATGACAGTGCCTGAAGAGGACGTGCCTTTATACGAGACCAGTTTGATAAATGAAATGGTGGAAGGGATGGAAATATCCTTATAAAGATCGGACGCGAACATGAACGAGCCATTGAGGATGCCGATAAATAATGGATTTTTCCCTTCGAAATCCTTACTGATCTGAAGGGCTAACTGGTTTATCCGATTCTGTATTTCCTGTTCGGAAAGATAGGGGACAAATGTTTTATCTAATACTTGGATAGACATGTTATTTCTTTTTTGTAGGTTTTTTCCCAGCGGAAACTGGTTTTTTAGTGTTGTTATCTTTCTTGCCTGATTTTTTCTTTTCGGCCGAACCAGACTCTTTTTTATCTTTCCCTTTTTTCCCGGCGGCTGATGACTTTTTGTTACCAGCTTTCTTTGCATCTTCTTTGGCTTTTTTCTTGCTTTCGGCTTTTTTCGCTTCAGCCTCTTTATTGGCAGCGGCTTTTTTCAGATCGCGTTTGATGCCTGTTGCCGTAACCTGCACACCTGATTTCTTTTCGTCTTCTTTGGTTATGACAATCGGTTTCTGAATGACAGGCTGTATCCTTTTTGTGGTGTCGATTTTTCTGGGTGGTCGTGGGCTATAGACTATCTGATCGAATTTTTTCTTTAAATCCTTTACTGAATCGTTGACGTTCAGTTCATCGTAGGTTCTTTTCACTACAGGTACAACATGAGCAATTTTTTCAGCTACGGGTTCTTGTACTTTTATTACTTCTTTTGTTGTTTCATTGTCAGTCGTTCTGACTGAGAACGGCGATTCATTGTTGCTTGTCTTCTTTTTTACCTGTTCCTGTTCGGGCATTACAGCCGGTGCGGAAGGTTTATCTATAGGCTCTGAATTTAACAATTCTTCCATGCGTTTTGCCTTAGCAGCGTCGATAATATCTTTCTTATATTTGATATCATTCAGTTCATTCTTTCCAGTGGTTTGATTTGCTTTGCCGGATTGAGTGACAGTTTGTTTTTCCGGCTCTGCGGCGGTCTCGATCACCTTTTCAACAACGGGTTGATTCGTATTGACCGGTGTCTGCACTTCGGCAGGTTGAACCTTAGACGTCACCTCCTGCTTTTCAATCATGACCTGTTCCTGAACTTTTGTTTTTTCAATGGAGGGTGATTGCTTCGGTTCATTGTTGATACTTTCAACTTTAGCAATCGGAACTACTTGTTCTTTTTCAAGTTGTTTTTTCTCTTCTGCTACGATCTTGGCCTTTTGCTGTTCTTGAACCGCTTTTTCCTTCTCTTCAAATGCCAAAGCAGGTACGGATTCGGTGATGGATTTTTTCTCCACTTTAGTGATAATGGTTTCGGAAGATTTGGCTGTTTCAAATTCCTTTAAGAATTGTTGTTTTGTTTTAGGTGTGTCATACGATTTGTATTGAAGAGTCAGCCGCTCACCTGTCTCTGGTTCCTGGCCAGGAGTCAGGTTGTTGAAGGCGTAGAGGCTACTCAGTAGCATGGCTTCTTTTTGGGCGATGAGTATCATGTTTTCACCTGCCTTAACTATATGAAACTCTTCTGTTCCAACTTTTCTTTTTTTATCGATGAAAATAAACATATCGGTTTGAAGAGGCTGGTCAGGCAGATCGTTCAAGGCTAATAGTTTGGCATACCGTATATTCTTTTCCAATGCTTTTGGCAGTAAGGTTTCTCCTTTCCCTGCCCAAAAGCCTTTCAGGCCTTTATAGAATGTAGAGGGGTCATCGATATGTGTAAGGTTTCTCGGAATGTCTTCGTTCCGCTTGTCATCGTTCGGTATGATTTCACCAGGGGTTTTGCTTGATTTTGAGATGGCCTCATATGTATATTGCTGAAGGTTGAACTTCTCAACTAGGTCCGTCAATTTTTTAACATATAAAGGATTAGTAGCGTATCCGGCCCGTTTCAATCCGCTGGCCCAACCGACATAATCGGTCCTGTCAAGGTCAAAAAGGAAATGATATCGGTTGCTCTCTTTGAGGAAATCGGAATGGTCGATATACGATTGCTCAGCATTGACATATTTTCTGAAGCATTCTTGTTTCTTATCATCGTCATGAAGCATTGTTTCGCCCATCCAAGTCGATTTACATTTGATACCGAAGTGATTATTGCCTTTCGTGGCGAGTTCGCTTGTGCCGGCAGTGCTTTCATGAATACCCTGGGCAAGAGTGATGGCAGCGGGTATCCCTGATCTGATCTGTTCGGCAATCGCAAGGGATTTATATTTTTCAATATAGTCCCTGATTTCATTTTCATCTTGTGCAAAAAGAGAAACTGACATCAACAGCATACAACAAGAAAACCATATTGTTTTTACATTCATAATTGTTTATTTTTTTCGTGAGATCATTATACCATCCCTGATCGGCAAAAGTACACACTCCACCCTTGCATCATTCATACTTTTTTGGTTATAGGCATGCATCGCTTTGGCATTCTTACTGGCTGTTTCAGGTTCAAGCACTTCACCGTGAAACAATACATTGTCTGCCAGAATGAAACCACCTTTTTTAACCTTTTCAATCACCAGATCGAAATAATGCGAATAATTCGATTTGTCGGCATCGATAAATACCAGATCGAATTCCATGTCAAGTGTCGGGATGATATCAGCAGCTTTTCCTATCAGCAACCTGATCTTATCAGCCTGTCCTGATTTTTCAAAAAACGTCTGACAAAGTTCACTCATTTCTTCATTGACATCGATGGTAATCAGTTGTCCATTTTCAGCTAATCCTTCAGCGAGGCAAATAGCTGAATAGCCGGTGAAAGTGCCTATTTCAAGTATATATACCGGTTTTAACATGTGGCTGATCATGCTCAAAACCCGCCCTTGAAGATGACCCGAAAGCATCACAGGCAACTCCGTTTTTAAATGAGTTTGTCTGGATAATTCATACAAAGCTTCTGATTCCGCGGAGGAATATTGTTCGCAATACGAATGTATGGGTTCTGAGGTTAATAAATGCATGTTGTAATAGTTCAAACGTCCTGACTTTTTTTTGAAAAAAGAAGTAATAATGTAAACGTGATCAGTCCGTTGATAACCAACAGTTCGATACCGATTTTATAGCCACCAAATATACTGGCTGAAAGTGAAGAAAGCTGATCGGCAAAGGAGCCGCTCAGTGTTAATTTTTTTATAAACCATTCGGCATTGTTGATGATGTCGAGAATAAGAGTTGCTAATGGTGCAAAAATGCAAATTGGTAAGACAAACTTGTCTCGGATGGTTCTGTTCGTCAGAATCCCAAAGGAAAATAATCCTAGTAAGGGGCCATACGTATAGCCTGCTAATTTTAAAATGATATCTATAATCGAATGGCTGTCGATCAGTTTGAATATCATCACACAGACAAGAAACAGCAAAGCAAAAATGAGATGCACTGTAATACGGGTCTTTTTACCTTGTGCTTCGCTGATATTTTCTTTTCGTTTCAGGCCAAGTATATCGATACAAAATGAAGATGTCAATGCGGTGAGGGCACCATCGGCCGAAGGGAATAAAGCTGAGATCAATCCGATGATGAAGAGTATGGATACGGCAGCGGATAAATTGCCATTGAGCGCTATTGTGGGAAACAAATCATCACCCTTGATCGTGATGCCATTTTTAATGGCGAACAGATAAAGGCATCCTCCAAGAAATAAGAAAAGGAAATTGATGAAGAGGATCACCGTACTGAAGGTGAGCATATTCTTTTGTGAATTACGGATATTGTTGACACTGATATTCTTCTGCATCATTTCCTGATCGAGCCCGGTCATGCCTATGGTGATGAAAGCGCCACCGATAATCTGTTTCGCAAAATAAGCGCCCGACTTTACATCAGTATTGAACACCTTGGTGTAGCCCGCTACTTTCATCTCATGCAGGGATGCGAGGAAACTGCTGTCCATATTACGTATTATGGCAATGATACAGACGATTAACCCGAGCAGCATAAAGGTGGTTTGTAGGGTGTCGGTGTACACAATCGTTTTAACACCGCCTTCAAATGTGTATAGTAATATCAATAGCAAGATGATAAAAGTGGTTACACCAAATGGAATACCCAGATGATTTAGAATGAAAATCTGCAATATGTTTACAACCAGATACAGACGGGCGGTGGCTCCTAAGGTCCGTGATACGATAAAGAAAAAAGCACCGGTTTTATAGGATGTCATCCCGATGCGATTTTGCAGATAACTGTAAATGGAGGTAAGTTGCAGGCGGTAATAGAGAGGTAACAAGACATACGCCACCACGAGATAACCGACGAAATAACCGATGACGACCTGAAAGTACTGAAATTCGCTACTGCCTACAGTACCTGGTATACTGACAAACGTCACCCCGCTCAATGAAGTACCTATCATGCCAAAAGCTACCAACATCCAGTTGGAATTCCGGTTACCGATGAAAAAAGATTCGTTGTTGCTTTTCTTGGAGGTGAAATAAGCAACAATCAAGAGTAACGTAAAATAAACTAGTACGAAAAAAAGAAGGACGGATGACGACATGGATGTAGTGAGTATGCGGTAAAAATAATAATTAAATCGAGGAATGAGAACTTAGTTAGTGATAAGTCGATGCGGCGGAAATAGTCAGATTTGTTTTCGGCCTGCTTAGTAATACCCGAAATATTCCTTTGAATACGTGGAGTATTCTATGTTGATTTCATCATTCACATGAAAGCGATGAAAATCATCTTCGCTTACTTCAATGCTATATTTAAAAGCATTGTCAAGATAAAAATGCCAGGTGTTATTGAGTGGCATGAATTTCTTTTCAGTAATGAGCGATGATTCAACGATTTTAGTTTTCTCTTTCAAATCTTTCCTGATATCGAACAGGCTCCGCCGATAACTGAAGAAACTGACTATGGCTGAGAAGGAAAGAGTGATGCAAAGTGCGTATAAAAAGGCCTGAATCATGATGTCGGTTCGTTGAAAACGGATTTTATAGATTAGCGCTACGACGAAGGGAATCGCTACAGACGCTATCAACACCATGTTCATACCTAAGACATAGGCTTTGCTTTCCTTCTCATTTCTTTTTTGAATGAAAGCCAATTCATCCTCTTCCAAGGGTTCTATTTTGATAAAATTACTCAAGACAAGGGGCTCATGAAATAAAAGTAATTAAAAAAAAGTTGAATTTAGCCGGATATCTGATAAAATATATACATTTGCACTCCTTAAAATTTTAGCCCGCGGGCGTGGCGAAATTGGTAGACGCGCTAGACTTAGGATCTAGTGTCTCAGACATGGGGGTTCGAGTCCCTCCGCCCGCACTACAGAAAAGTCTCACGTCAATACGTGAGGCTTTTCTTCAACATAGTCAAATAATCACAAAAACTCATTCTCGAATTATGGCAACAATCACTCAGGAAAATATAGGATTACAACACGAAAAAATAACCGTTCAGCTTACAAAAGAAGACTATCTTCCTGCCGTTGATAAGGCATTGAAAACCTACAGTAAGAAAGCTGCAGTTCCAGGTTTTCGCGCCGGCATGGTGCCATTGGGTATCATCCGTAAAATGTATGGACAGTCAGTTTTTTCAGACGAAGTGTTGCGTGTGGCTGGGACTAAATTAGAAGAGCATTTGATTAGCAATAAAGCAGAAATTTTTGCCCGTCCTATACCTGCCGAAAGTCAGGGACAACTAAGTTTCGATGTCAACAACCCACAGGATTATACGTTTGAGTTTGAAATCGGCACCCGTCCTCATTTCACCATCCCGTTGCTTTCCGGATCTGAAACGGTTCCATTACATAGAGTGATTGTGAGTGATGAAATGTTGCGTGATGAAATCGAAAAATTGCAATATAAGGCAGGTGACATGACGGAGCCTGATACTATAACTTGTGAGGATAATGTGATCAATGTCGTGTTTGACGAATGTGATGCCGCCGGTAATGTGATAGAGGGTGGTATCAAAAAGGACAATTCATTGATGGTCAAATACTTCACACCTTCTTTGCAGCAGCAATTGATGGGTAAGAAAGCAGACGACACCATCGTTTTTAGTTTGCGGAATACATTCGAAGAAAAATTATTGCCGGCCATTGCCAAGGATTTGGGTTTTGAACCTACGGATGAAGCCGCCAAGGATACCAATTTCAAGATGACTATCACTAAAGTAGGTTTGATTGAAAAAGCCCCGATCGGAAAAGAAATGTTCGATAAGATTTATGTAGATCGTGGTATTGAAACGGAAGAAGAATTCGCTACCGTGTTAAAAGAAGAAATCGTGCGTTACTGGGACCAGCAGGCAAGGATCCGCCTTCATAACGAATTGTTTGAAAAGCTGGTGCATGAAACACCCATCAATATGCCGACTCAATTTTTAAAACGCTGGATGAGTGTAGGAGGCGAATCCTATAAGTCACCTCAAGATGTGGAGAAGGAATATGGGTCTTTCGATCATCAACTTCGCTGGCAGCTGATCACTGATCAGATTATTGCAGAGAGTAAGATCGTTGTAGAGAAGGAAGAACTTGAAGACGCAGCTAGAATGCAGATTATGAGTTATTTCGGGCAACAGGGGCATATGCCGTCTATCAATGAAGATTGGTTTGAACCTTTTATACAAAAACAATTAGCGGATAAAAAGTTTGTGGATGAGCTTCATAATAAGATCATCACTGATAAATTATTTTATGTGATCGAACAAAAAGTAAATCTTCAGGAGCATATGGTTTCACTGGATGAATTTATCAAATTACCTAGCAGTCATCATCATCATCACTAAGTAAGGGCACTGTTCAGGTCTGGTATCTGACGTTTTTTTTACAGTGGTTTAATTCCATGAAGTTCAAATTGAAACTCTTTCGTTGAAAGACGATTGAAACGTACATTTGAAATTCTAAATACCGTAACGAATGAAAATAGCAGGATGTCTTATTCTACTGCTCGTTGGCTTTACTACCATAGCTTTTTCACAAGCTTATCAAAAGGAAATTGAAACACACAGAGCAACTTATAAGAAAGAATTTCTGGAAGATGACAACAGTCCTCTGAAGAAAGAAGACCTTGCCTTTCTCCGGTTCTATGCGCCCGATCCGGCTTATATCGTGCATGGTAAATTCACCAAAGTGGACAATCCCGAAGGATTCGATATGCAAACCCATAATGGTGTCATCAAGAAGTATTTTATCTATGGCTATGTCACCTTTCAATTGAAAAAGCAGCAACTGAAACTCTTTGTTTATCAAAGTGAGAAATTGAAGACAAAAGAAGGGTATGAAGATTATCTTTTCATTCCGTTTACAGACGAAACAAATTACAAGGAAACGTTCGGTGGAGGTCGCTATCTGGATTTTCGATTCAAGGATATTAGAAGCAATACGCTGAAAATCGATTTCAATAAATGTTACAATCCCTACTGTGCGTTCAAGGAAGGATATTCTTGTCCTATTCCGCCAAAGGAAAACGATATGAAGATTGCCATACGTGCCGGCGAAAAATTGTTCGGGAAAGAAGTCGGAATAAAATAATTTTTTCAGGAGGGTCAGGGACTCTGCCATTATGAAACTCATGGGCGATGGCACCGTTCATCTTCATCGCACGTTTCGACCTGCGTCACCTCCCGGTTCATATCCTTGAATCGGTCATATTCTTTAAAATCAGGCATTCAACTTACAACCTTCAACTGATAACTCTACTCCCGATTGTATTATCTTTGTCGCATGATTTTTGACAGAACCAACTTTTCCGACGACCAATTGATGTCCATTTACAAGGAGCTTTTACTCCCTCGTATGATTGAGGAGAAGATGCTCATCCTGCTCCGTCAGGGACGAATCAGTAAATGGTTTAGCGGTATCGGTCAGGAAGCCGTAGCCGTCGGCGCCACATTGGTGTTGGATGCCGATGAATATATCATGCCCATGCATCGTAATCTGGGAGTTTTCACCGGACGAAAAATGCCGCTCGATAAATTATTCACCCAATGGCAAGGACGTAAGGATGGATATAGTAAAGGCCGTGAGCGAAGTTTTCATTTCGGCAGTAACGAACATCATATCTGTGGTATGATTTCACATCTGGGACCTCAACTCGCCATTGCCGACGGAATCGCGTTAGCGCATAAACTACGTAAAGAAAATAAGGTTTCGCTTGCCTTCAGCGGCGACGGAGCAACGAGCGAAGGCGATTTTCATGAAGCGTTGAATGTGGCAGCCGTATGGAAGTTACCTGTGATTTTTGTGATTGAAAATAATGGTTACGGACTTAGTACGCCAAGCAGCGAACAATTTATCTGCAAGCAGCTGGCCGACAAAGGCATTGGATATGGCATCAAGGCCATTACAATTGATGGCAACAATATTCTTGAGGTTTATGACCATATCAAAACTGCCCGTGAATATTGTATAGCCGAACAAAAACCTATCATCGTGGAATGTATGACATTCCGAATGCGAGGTCATGAAGAAGCCAGTGGCGTAAAATATGTGCCACCAGAATTGTTTGAGATATGGGGCAGGAAAGACCCCTTAATGAACTATGAAAAATTTTTGTTTGAACAAAATATTCTGAATGCTTCCATGGTTGAAACAATCAGAGAAGAATTCAAACATTATATAGAGCAAAGTCTTGAACGCGGATTTGCCGAGCCTCCTGTTGAACCGGTGACAGAGGAAGAAGTACGGGATGTATATGCACCTTATGTGTCGTCGACCACGCCCGGGCTCGATTCATTACCTAAGAAAGAAATGAAACTGATCAATGCCATCACCGAAGGTCTTGATGAAGGAATGAGGCATCATGCCAATCTGGTGTTGATGGGACAGGATATTGCCGAGTACGGTGGTGCGTTCAAAGTTACAGAAGGATTTGTCGAAAAATATGGCAAGGAGCGTGTACGCAATACGCCTTTGTGTGAAAGTGCCATCGTAGGAGCAACCCTTGGTTTATCAATCAAAGGATTCAAGTCGATGATGGAGATGCAGTTCTCCGATTTTGTAACTGTAGGCTTCAATCAGATCATCAACAACCTGGCAAAAATTCATTATCGATGGGGACAGAAGGCTGATGTCGTTATTCGTATGCCATCCGGTGGTGGTGTTGGTGCTGGCCCGTTTCATTCGCAAAGTACGGAGGCATGGTTCATACATACGCCAGGCTTGAAAGTGGTTTATCCATCAACACCGGAAGACGCCAAAGGCCTGATGATTTCAGCTTTGGAAGACCCGAATCCGGTGATGTATTTCGAACATAAAGCTTTATACCGAAGTATCAGCGGTTTGGTGCCAGAAGGATATTATACCATTGAAATTGGCAAGGCCAAGAAAGTCCAGACCGGCGATGACCTGAGTATCATTACCTATGGTAGTGGTGTGCATTGGGCGCTTGATTATGCAAAGCAACACCCGGAACTCTCTATAAATATTTTAGATTTGCGCACCTTGCTTCCGCTTGATTATGAAGCTATAAGAGAAAGTGTCATACAAACCGGAAAAGTACTATTGCTTCATGAAGATACCCTCATCGGCGGTCTCGGTGGCGAAATATCAGCCTGGATCAATGAATATTGTTTCGAACATCTGGATGCGCCTGTCATGCGTTGCGCTAGTCTAGATACGCCTGTTCCGTTTGCCATCGAGCTTGAACAGAATTTTATGGCAAAAAGCCGTTTGGATTCCTATGTCAAGAAGCTGTTGAATTATTGATTAGAATTACCGGTTTCGACTACCTTTTCTCGAATTATAATAAGCCAAGAAGTTTATCGACAATCTGATTAAAGGTGTGCACCTCTTCTTCTGATATCTTATTGAAAATGGTGGCGGTCTCAACCCCTTTTTCATCAATTTTTGACAAAAGGTGCATTGCCAGTTCTGTTATCAAAACATCCGCGTTCCGCTTGTCGACTTCATTTGGTTCTTTGGTCACATAATCCATCTTTTGTAGTCGGTCAACTAATCTTGACACATCGCTCATTTTATCCAGCATACGATCCCTGAGCATACTGATATTGGCTGGCTTGGGATATTGGCCTCGCAGGATACGAAGGATGTTGTATTGCTGCAGAGTGATACCATACTGTTTAAAATAAGCTTGTTGAGTACTTGTATAACAATAGGCCAGATAAAGAAATCCAACCTGAGCCTTCATCTGTGGCGATGTGAATGGTATATTTTGCTTTATTAGCCTCTCAAGATTATTATTCATTTGGTCATAACTTATTCATGGCAAAAGTATAATAAATAATCAGCAAATTTTACTAACTGAACAAATAAGCAACATCATCCTTAGTCAGTTGTTTGACCATATTACTGTCGTCGGCAATGATATCTTTGACCAAAAGGTTTTTCTTATCCTTCAACAACATGATTTTTTCTTCGACCGTATCCTTGCATATATAACGGTAAGCAAAAATGTTCTTGGTCTGTCCGATACGGTGTGTACGGTCGATGGCCTGTTGCTCGACTGCCGGATTCCACCATGGATCCACGATGTATACATAGTCAGCAGCAGTAAGGTTAAGACCCATACCACCCGCCTTTAGAGAGATTAAAAAGACACTGCACTCCTCATTGTTCTGAAACTCCTGTATGGCTTTTTCACGTTGAATGGCAGTGTAACTACCATCAAAATACTGATAAGCAATCTTATGCTCGTTCATTTTTTCACGTATCAAGGCCAACATACCAAGGAATTGTGAGAAAATAAGCACTTTGTGATTGCCGATATTCTCTTGTAGTTCACGGACCAGTTCATCAAGTTTGATACTGTGATTCGCGTATTTTTCTTCTTCATTCAAAATGGCTGGTGAGTCACAGATCTGTCTCAATTTCATCAAGCCTTGCAAAATGGCAAACTGCGATTTTTCGATACCCTGATTCTCTATGGTGCCCAATATTTTTGAACGATACAGGTTACGATAACTTTCATATACAGCACGTTGTTCTTTACCCATTTCACAGAACATCGTGATCTCAGTTTTTTCAGGTAAGTCTTTTGCCACCTGTTCTTTGGTCCGTCGAAGCAAGAAAGGATAGATAAGCTTTCGAAGATGCTGTTTCGTTTCCTCATCCTGGAACTTGTCGACCGGTTTGGCAAATTGCTCCTTGAAAAACTCTTTGCTTCCCAGCATACCCGGATTCAGAAAGTTCATCTGAGAGAATATATCGAAGGTGTTATTCTGCATCGGCGTACCACTCAGTGCGATACGGTTTTTGCAGGTCAGAAGTTGTGCCGCTTTTGAAACCTTGCTGGTCGGATTTTTAATCGTTTGTGATTCATCCAGGATTACGTAATCAAGATTGTTTTTTATAAAAAGCTGTACATCGCTTCGTAAGGTACCGTAGGTAGAAATGATGATATTATATTTATCGAGATCATCATGTTGTCCTGTACGGTTCGGACCATGATGAATCAGATAGCTGAGACCTGGCGTGAATTTATTGATTTCATTTTCCCAGTTAAAAAGCAAGGTTGTAGGGCATATGACCAGCGCTTTCAATTGCCCGTTCACGTTCTTGTAATATTGAAGAAAAGTTAATGTCTGTATCGTCTTTCCTAGCCCCATATCGTCGGCCAGCAATCCACCCCATTTGACACTGTCCAGATAAACCAACCATTGGAATCCAGATTCCTGATAAGGTCTGAGTTCAGCGTTCAATTCCGCCGGTATCGGCAACTTTTCATATTTCTCAGGATTGGTATTTAACAAGATCTCTTTTTTCTCAACCAATTCACGTTTGATGTCTTCATCGTCGATCATGTCATGAAGTTCATCGATTACGGTGAAGTTGTATTTGCTTACGCGAAGTGATTTGCCGTTACTGTCGGCCATCTTGAAGAGCAGTGAGAATTTCTCCAGCCATTCTTCAGGTAACAGACCATAGCTGCCATTGCCCAGGGGAACATAATTCTGCTTGACAGAAAGCGCTTTTTGTATTTCAGATAAGTTAGCGACTTGTCCGTCGAAATCGATTTCAATTTTGGTATCAAACCAGTCGAGGTTCGATGAAATATTGACTTTAGTGGTGGGCTTTGATTTATGTATCTTGAAATTTTTCAGCTGATCATAACCGAAGACTTCCACTTTCTCTTCTTTCATCTTATCGAAAAACAGGAAGAACCAGTTTTTCTGTAAGGCATATTTTGAATGGATGGCAAATTGATGTTCAGCTTCCTGTACCCTCAGATGTGTATGCAGATTCTGAAGCATATGGATGAAGGTATTTTCAGCTTCTTTGTGACGCTGAACAATCACCAGCTTACCATCCTGGTAAATTGAAAGCGAATGGTCTTCGCTCCATGAGACATCAGTACCGTGATAATTGAATATCGGCTTAATGACGAAGTAAGATGCTTGTTCACCCAGTAAGACTGAACAGATTGGAGCGATGTCCTGACGATATTCTACCAAGTCCTTGTCGAATTGGATATCGTACAATTTACTCAGCGGAATCAGTTTATCTTTCAGATAAGCAGGCCAACGTTCCTGGTCAGTGATTTTATAATCTTCTAAAACGGCTAGTTTGCAGGCATCCTGCGCTTTATGAATCAGATAAAGCTTCTTGTCAAAAAGATACAATAAAGGATTCCCCAATTCATTCTTCTCAAGTGATACCAATTCGCCATTAATGTCTACACAAAGATCGGTATGTACATCGCCGATAGTCGCTTTCTTCCCTTTGGTTTTTGTTTTGCTTTTGTGGACAGAAATAGAAGGCTGCAACGAGTTGTCGACATAAGTCAAAGGTACCAATGAGGTTGTTTTGTATGCTTTCCCTTTCGCTAAAAGATATAAGGGATTGAAGGTTCGCAGGGACGAAAACAATTTCAATAATTTCGGATGAAGATACTCAAACAGAGATTCCTTATTTTCCTGAGTCCATTCAGTCTGGTTGTGGATGATATTCTCCCACAGATCGCCAAAGGGCGAGTTCTTTGCAATGTATTTGGCCGTCTCGGTATTTTGTACCTTCCTCACCATGCTCATGATGTCCCTGTCTTCCAATGTAAACTGTTCCGGTGAAATATATTTGGAGGTATCTAGTTTGGTGACGGTTCCGGCAAAAGCTGTTTTATCTACATTCAATTCACCTTCTATCAGGTCTATAGCGAAGTAAGGGTATTCTTTTTCTTGCAGATTCAGTACTACCCCAAGCCGTTTAGTGTGATTCTTTTGTTCGATGACAATGGTTGCAGGTTCCCGGCTGATCTGTTCCCGGCTCAATCCGGTATTTACTTTTTTAATGGTGGTGTCAAGCACTTTCAACGTAGGCTTCCCATCGAGATACGTAAAATCAAACTTGCCTGTCAGGTCATCTTCGAGACTATAGCCGTAAAGTGATAGCAATTTGTTTTTCTGACTATCCCAATTCCGGATTGTGTCAAAATAAAGTGGTCCGTGATTGTTCAGCAGTTGAAGGAATAAGGCTGTTTTATGTTTGCATAAGGCATGTTTCGTTTCTTCACAGGTACAAGATGTATCAAACGATTTATCATCGTTTCGTTTGATCTTGAGATTGACTTTTTCATCACTGATCTGAAGAATGGCTTCGACTTTCTCGTTTTCGGCACTGCTGATTTTTGCTTTATGCTTCTGTGCGATTTTTTCTGCTTCTTCAAACAGGTAATTCGAGGTAAACAGTCGTAATGATTTCAGGTCTATCACTTTCATACGCACAACCGTATGTTTCTGGTCGAAGACCGCTTCAGACGCATTAAGGGTCTGATTGGCAATCATGTCATTAAGCTGAAAAAGGGCGGCTGCTTCATGCCTGCATATCTCACCCATATTGTAAGGGCAGGTGCATCGAGCTGAAAGTGTATTCTCGTCGTGGTATTTCGAAATGGTGACATTGTATTGGTTATAATACATGTCGTTCCTCACTTTAAAAGTTATCTGTCCGGTGAAT
This sequence comes from uncultured Bacteroidota bacterium, assembly GCA_903875055.1. Classification (GTDB taxonomy): domain Bacteria; phylum Bacteroidota; class Bacteroidia; order Chitinophagales; family Chitinophagaceae; genus OLB11. Next base: position 888 of record CAIQUX010000206.1, on the reverse strand, counting down.
TCATCACGCTTGATCAACTGGACACCTCCCGTAAGGAAGATCCGTTTGCCTCGGCGAATGACTTCTTCAGCACCCGAACTATAAATATATTTGATTAAAGGAGATAAGGCCATTGAGCGAAATTGTTGTTTCTGTTGATACAAAATTGCCCTTCTCCTTGCGAAAAAAGCAATCAGCGAAGTTAAGGTAAAAAGGCCGTATCGGCCGGTTTTTATTTTGCGTCGGATGGCTTACAGCCTTCTGTTAAAGGACCTCAGCGCTTAAAATATATTTTGCGAAGCCAACTTAATTGCCAAATTTTGCGACATGCTCAAGCGAATACTCTTTATCCTGTTCATGGCATTGCCTGCAAGTCAGGCAATTGGTCAATGTTCGATGTGTACCAAAACGGCCGCTTCACTCGATGATAAAAGTGCCAGAGGGTTGAATGCCGGCATCCTGTATCTCGCGGCTCTTCCATTATTTATGATGGGCTTTGTGGGTTACAGATGGTGGAGGCAGAATAAGGAATAAGCATGCATAGCCAAGCTCAATCATATTATCATGTGATCGATATTCAAGCAATCCGAGGTCATGGAATCATTGATAAGGACCTGTGCTAACAAAACACATCTAACTAAATATCAGGGTGTCGAAATAAAATAATCGAAAAGAAATACTGGTAGATAAGAAGTGTAAATTCTAATCGTATATGAGCGCCTTTGCTGAAATCGTATAGGATGCCTTTATTCAAAGGTATATGTTGACAAAATTTGAAAACGTGCTAATAGAAATCATTTAACGCACTGCGAGGTGATTTTTAAGAATAAGAAAACACACAAGGGCTACCAGGCTGACAAACGATTTACGGATTCAATAAGAGATACATTTACAAGGTCGGAAACATTG
>CAIQUX010000205.1 GCA_903875055.1 uncultured Bacteroidota bacterium | reverse complement strand
GAAAAATATCCAAACTGAAAATCGCTGATATCATTTTCAAGCCATGACAAATCCAACAGATCAATATTCTCATCCTGATTGATATCACCCGAATAGAATGACCAGATGCCGGGTTCTACTTCTACCTCATTTTCGCCATAGGCCTGACCCGATGACGTAGTGAAGTCATACGCACAATTCGTACTTAATGAAACCGGATTGCTGCTCCATGAAAGCACCGCATTTCGATGTCTGACTGCTATATAATATGACGACTCATTGACAGCACTTGGGAAATAACAAGTTAGATGACCATCTGTCTGCAGCATACCGCCGAATGTAGAAACAACACCGTAAGGACTGATGGTATCATGCAATTCTATCGTCACTGAATCAACATCGCTTGCCAAATTAAGACCACCTTCATTCATCATCACCGATGCCATGCTACTTGCACCCAAATAATAACCCTGAATGAACATTCGCAGATTGAGCGAAACCGGAGGGCATTCTATGATAGTGGCTGAACCGGAAACAGTTTGACCTGTGATGTCTGTCACGATCACATTATAGGTACCCGCGCCCGCTGTAAGAACTTGACCCACAATGCCATTGCCCCAGTTATAATTGTATGGAGGTTCACCACCCACAACAGTCGCTGTGATGGAGCCGAGATTGTTACTTCCACAAGCAGGACTTGAATTGAGTATCAGGTTCATTTTACCAATTTCAAATTGTGCCTGATTATCATCATAGGTAAATTCCAGCACAGTGGAGTTGACCAGTTTGCCTATGATCGTGGTCTTGTTGTCAAGTACGGTCCACGGAATGGTCAGGTTGATGCTATCATGCGCATTGAGTATGACATGCGACGTATGAAAGAGGATGGTATCCAGATTATTGTTTACATAAAACAATTTCATATCGCCTTCACAGGCTAGGTCACCGCTGTTACCTATCCTTGCCTTCACATTCATACTGCTGTTAAGCGCAGGATAGAGGGAGAGTGACGTGAAGGCCTGGAAGTAGAGATTGGCCGCATCACCGACCACGATCGACCTTGTGGCCTCATTGTTGAGTTCATCCAGTTCGGTGACCGTATTGTCCGCATCGATGATGGCGCGTATTACATGCACACCCGTCACTGTCGAAGACCAGGTATTCGGAATGGCCATGGTGGCATTCTCCCCGCTGACCAGACCGCTGACATTACTGATTGTGGAGAGCGGAATATTATCCACCAGTATTTTCAGTTTCATCTGATCGGCCAGATTCGGATAACCGATGTTCTCGTAAGTCACATTCATTGATATGGCCTGACCGGGTTGCGGATTGAGCATTGAAGGCGCGATATGTTGCGAGAGTATCCGCATGTCAGGAAGATTCACCACCTGCACTGTTTTAACCATCACATTATTGGTTTCATCGCACTCGGTATACTTGTGATCGGGATCCACCGTTATGGTGAAGGTATATGTACCGATTTGAGGAAAGACAAAACTGGTAGGCAGGAAAGCCTGAACAGGACAGAAACATGTCTGCTGCACATCATAGATCGAGGCATTGCCGAGATTGACCGTTCCGGTAAGTCCGGGTCCGCTGACTTCGAATTTCACATGAAGCGTATCGGCGTCATACAGACGAGTGGATACCACACCAACCGAAAAGTAAGCTGCCTGATTCACGAGGTAGGAACGGTTCCAGAAGGCATAATAATAATTGCATGCATTCAATGTTGAATCAGGATAATAATCCCAGCACAGTTGATTGGCAATCGTATTGTCTTGCTCATTCAATTCGTCGATGAGGTTTCCGGGATCTACCGTCAACACAAGTGATTGCGTGGCCGGAGGTGGCGCTGTGATCAATTGAGAGACAGGGATGGATGTTCCGGGTGGGAGGTTCACAGACAGGTTCTGATTAAAAACAGCCCCGCCGGACAACTGGTATCTCACCATCAGGTTGCCGATATAGGTCAGGTTGCCGCTATTCAGCAACACACCTTTCAGGGTGATATCCGAGCCGGCTGCATAATCCCCATCCGCCGAAGCCACATCGAAACTTTCGCAGGTTTCAAATGTAAAATTCGGTTTGCAGACAAGTATCGAGATGGCAAATGTTGAAATGTTGTTCGATTCATCCGCTTCAATGACGCTGTTGTTTGGAAGGTCACATTGAAGTTCGAAGGTATATTCGCCTGCCTGGCTTACGATGAAGGGTATTGAAAAGGTATAGTAATTCATCGGATAATAAATAGCAGAGGGGATACTCATCACTGTCACACTCTCACTGCCAATGACGATCCCATTCAGTCGTTTCACAATGTTACACGCGAATGGTCCTGTGGCTGCACCTCCGTAATTCGCGAGCGTGAAACTGACAGAAGAAATTTCACAATTATAAAAGGTTCCTCCGGGGCCGAAATAAGGAGTGATATCAGGCAGGTTGGGCAATACGTGCACATTGATGGTGCCTGTATTGTACTCACTGCATTCCGCTACTGTATTACCCGCATCGGCGTTGGCATTCAAGACATAATAACCTGCTGCGGGATAGGTGATGCTGAAAGGCTTGACGAACGAAGCGCCGGAACTTAAGGACGGAACTCCGGATATGCCAAGGGTAGGTGTTGAACCATCATTCGAGACACTAAGCAGCGTGGAGCCGGCACTGCCCGCACCTCCGTTGGAAACAATCAGGTGGCCAGTAAGCGCATCGCCCGCAACTAATGTGATGGATTGGGTATTGCCTATGGTTATTCCATATGGATTGCTTGCATCGATACCCATCATCAGATCAGGCAATGTGCAACCTCCGATGACTTCGAACTGGGTATTGAAATTTCCTGTAAGTGTAAAATCAGTGATTGTTCCCTGGATATGATAGATACCGGGCGCTGAAGGATTGGGGAAGCTATAGGCGAAGTTGCCATTCGAATTGCTGTAGGTGGAATAGCTGGCACCGGTCTCGACAATCGTGTAGTTGACTGTTGCGCCGGCAACACTTGAATCTGCCAACGGAATCGCCGTACCGAAGTAATGAGCACTACCGTAAAGGGTCGTATAGGCATTCGGATATCCGCTATAAGGATTCACATAGGAATAGACCGTGATACCACCCGGCAGGTTATAGTTGCCGTTGACAAATGGACGTATCGCCGAATTATCCAGTTCATTGGTCTCAGCAATCACATTGGTAAAGTCGATATCCACTTCCATCGGGCACCAGGCCGGCAGTGAAGGCGTGGTGATATTCCAGCTCACTGTATACTGACCATGAGGAGGGATATAGGATACGGTGAGGTCGGGATACACGATCGTGGTATCGTATTGGTTCCTGAGATGCACCACAAAATTCTCAGCCGTATAATCGGATATGTTGTGAATCACTGCACTCACAGTAAGCGGAGAAGATGTAGACGGATGGGGGTTACTGAAGGTGATATCATTGGCAAAGATTTCGATATCAGGCTGATGAAGCACGACCGGATAATTGAACGGCCCGATGATGGTGGTGCAGCCGTTGGCTGTCGTTTGAACGGATGTCTGATAGCTTGTGCCCACGGGCAATGACGTGAATGTGGCGATATACTTTTTGCCGTCAACAGTGTTCTGGTCATTCACATCATATTCCGTCATGATGATCACCCTGTCATTCGGATCGGTATACGAATGATTGCCTTCATAGTCGAGCACCACCCTTGGGAAGGTGGGTGGTGGCAAGGCCCCGTTCGAATCCACATAATTGATCTCAAAGCTGAAGGTGGTGGAAGGATTGCCGTTCAGCGGTGAAATCAGTGAATTCGTGAAATTGGGTGTGCCACTGAAACTGAAATACTGAGACCCGGGATTCATCGTGGCAACATAGTCATCACAATCACCACTGATCGCAATGAGTTCATGACTTGTATAAGCACCTAGCGGTCGAGTACACTGCACAACAAATGCGCCGGTTCCATAATGATCTCCATCATGGTCATAATACCATATCTGATTCGGATGTTGCAGTGAATCTGCATCATTACAATCGGTGCTATCGCTTACATAGCCAATAGGAGGATGACAACTTGAAATGGTGATGGCCGGATTGCCATAACCGTCATGATCGGCATCAGCAAAAAAGATAGCCTGTTGTATATCAATGGATGAACTGTTCGTCACACTCCAATGACCATTTGCATCCAGACTCCTGACAAAAATCTGATGCATCCCGGAGGCGAGAGTACAAAGGTCATTCGCAAAATCCAGGTTCGCTAAATCGGTTCCCGGTGTAATAGGAATGCCAGTACCATGTCCGAAGCCGGGATCGGTATCATAGAAATATTCCACTCTCACAATATCCGACAAGGTATTCGTTGAAAGGAGCTTATAAAAGAAAGACCTGTTGGTAATACTCCAGTTGCCCGATGCATCACGACTGCGGATATAAAGCTGATGAATACCGGTACTTAATGACGTCAGGGTGGTAGCGATATGTAGGTTAGCAATATCGGAAGAGGGCGTTATGGTCACTGGCGTTCCATGTCCGAAACCAGGATCAGTATCGAAGAAATACTCCAGACTGGTGATACTGTTTGCGGCTGTCATTCCCGAAACTTTATAAAAGAAAGCTCTGTTGGTTATACTCCAGTTGTTGTTGCTGTCCTTACTCCGGAAATACAACTGATGCATACCGACAGGAAGTAATGAGATATCGGCATTGATATTCATTGTGACGAATTCAGATGTAGGGCTGGCATTCACCTGATGCCCGTTTCCGAAACCGGGATCCGTATCAAAAAAGTATTCAAGCGCCGCAATCTTATTCAAGGATGTGCTTGCAGGAGTCTTATAGAAGAAGGCACGGCCGGTCATACTCCAGTTGCCATTATTGTTGCGACTTCTCACATAGACCTGATGGAAGCCAATGGAAAGAGAACTTACATTCGCTGAAATAGTCAGATCGCTGATATCCGTCGAAGGCGTAAACATCACCGGAATACCCTGGCCGAATCCAGGGTCCGTGTCAAAAAAATATTCAATGCGGTTAATCTGCTGTGCGTTTGCATAGCATACAGCATATACGATCAAAACGAGCGTTAAGAAATAATTTTTCATATCATACATTTTTTAAGGGTCAGCGGCTTGATGACACGAATAACGATCAGCACCAAGCCGGTGACTGATTAATTATTACTTCTTGTGCTAACATTGAGATTCAGATTGTTGCCGGTACTAGTGGCCGGTACGGCCAAATGATAGATCGATGGAACAGCCGGTGTGGTGGCTAGTTTGTAAGGGGTGGGGCCTGCAAACATGCCTGCATTCTGATAAGGGCTGCCAGGAAGCAACTGATAATTATCACCGTCGAAACTTCCCCAATGAGTAAAAACTGTTGACATATCTACGTTGTTGACATTGTTGTTCCCGCCTGGCAGCGAGTAAGATTGATCGATATTATCAGTAAGGTTACAATTCGTAAAAGTTACAGGAAAGCCGCCCCCCCCTATTAAAATATTATTGAACAGGGACGAATTGTATAAAGTTGTGTACCAATCGGTAACCATTACATTATAACTGATCGACGCAGAACTTTGTGCATTATACATATTTATATTTTTGACAAAATTGTTGGTCACTATGAGGTTACTGCAAACCGAATAGATATTAAACGAGCTCGAAATCACATTATTTTGGACGAATATATTACTGACATTAATATTAATAATGGAAATTGTATTCACATGACAATGCGTAATACTAATATTATTTTCACTGATGTTTATTGAGCCGACCACCTTGGTACTGATCACACTGCCTGCAGATCCCGGATTCAGACTGATATAATCACAATAACCGGGGGTGGAGCTACTCTGTATTCCCTGGTTCTGACTCAGGAAATCGCCTGTGCCTATCAGGACGATTTGTTTCGACACATACAAGTTGCCATAGCTGCCCAATGCAGTCGGTTCGAGGTGAATAGTATCTCCGGGGCTGGCGGCATCATGGGCAGCCTGTGCGTTTGCATAGACTCCAGTGACGGCCGGGTTGTTGTTACAACG
>CAIQUX010000204.1 GCA_903875055.1 uncultured Bacteroidota bacterium | reverse complement strand
TTTACATACGCTTTGTCTGGAAGGATTGCCGTATCGCTATCCCAATCCTTCGGCCGAAGTGATGCAGAGGATCACAAAGGAACTGGATATCATCACAGAATTGAAATTCGCTTCCTACTTTCTGATCAACTGGGATATCATCCGTTATGCGCAACGTAAAAACTATTATTATGTAGGCCGTGGGAGCGGCGCCAACAGTATCATCGCGTATCTTCTTCGCATCACCGATGTCGACCCGATAGAACTGGATCTGTATTTCGAGCGCTTCATCAATATGTTCCGTGCCAATGCCCCCGATTTCGATATGGATTTTTCATGGACCGACCGCGATGATATCACCCGATATATTTTCGACAAATATGGCCATACGCACACCGCTTTACTTGGTGCGTATAATACCTTCAAACATGACGCTGCCATACGCGAGATGGGAAAAGTATTCGGCTTGCCGGCCGGCGAAATCGATCGCCTTCAAACTGAGAATGCATACGCTGGCGCCGATGAGATGGGACGGATGGTCTTATACTACAGTCAGATGATACAAGGCTTTCCCAGTCACCTGAGTATCCATTCGAGCGGCATCATTATTTCTGAAAAACCGATTGCCGCCTACTGTGCTACCAATATGCCGCCTAAAGGTTATCCTACTACACAGTTCAGTATGCTGGAAGCAGAAGATATCGGTTTGTACAAATTCGATATCCTTAGTCAGCGTGGTTTGGGTAAGATAAAAGATACGCTCGAAATCGTGAAAGAAAACAAGGATGTTGAGATCGACATTCACAACATTGCGCGATTCAAAAAAGATGAAGCGGTGAAGGAACTTCTTCGTTATGGCAATACCATAGGTTGCTTTTATGTCGAGTCGCCTGCCATGCGTATGTTGCTCACCAAACTGAAAGCCGACGACTACCTGCGTCTGGTAGCAGCCAGTTCCATCATACGTCCGGGTGTGTCGAAAAGCGGCATGATGCGTGAGTATATCATACGTTTCCGTGACGAACGTCTGCGTGTAAAAGCACGCGAGCAATTGCCCGAATTATATGACCTGCTGCAAGAGACTTATGGCGTGATGGTCTATCAGGAAGATGTGATCAAGATCGCTCATTTCTTTGCTGACATGACTCTGGCGGAGGCCGATGTGTTGCGCCGGGGCATGTCATGGAAATTCAAACAACGGAATGAATTCGCCACCATAAAAGATAAATTTTTCAGTAACTGCAGTAAAAAAAACTATCCTGTAAAATTGGTTACCGAAATTTGGACACAGATCGAGAGCTTTGCCAATTTCGCTTTTTCAAAAGGACATTCAGCAAGCTATGCCGTAGAGAGCTATCAGGCCATGTTCCTCAAAGCCTATTATCCGCTCGAGTATATGGTGGCCACCCTCAACAACGGCGGCGGTTTCTATCGCAGGGAACTATACATACACGAAGCCCGTATGCACGGAGCCGCCATCAAACCGCCTTGCATCAATCATAGTACAGACGTATGTGTCATACGGGAAAAGACAATTTATCTGGGACTGTCTATGATCAGTGAAATCGAACAGGAAACGATGCTGCGTATCCTTGCCGAACGAAAACGAAACGGTTTGTTTAAAGACCTATATGATTTTGTGAATCGTGTACCGGTCTCCATCGAACAGATGCGGTTACTTGTACGTGCCGGTTGTTTTCAGTTTACCAAACGCAATAAGAAAGAATTGCTTTGGGAGATTCATGCTATCCTGCAACCTATCAGTAAGCGGAAACAACATGAAGAATTGTTTGAAACCATAGTGCCCGTATGGAAGCTTCCTGAACTTATGCATACTGCTATTGACGAAGCCTTTGATGAAATCGAGTTGTTTGGGTTCTCGCTTTGCTCACCGTTTGATTTGCTTCGTGATGCCCTACCTTCTTCCCTTCATGCCGTTGAGTTGAAAATGCATATCAATCAGGAAGTGTGTATCGTAGGTTATCTCATTAATACCAAACGTGCCTATACGTATAAAGGTGAGAGGATGTGTTTCGCCACCTTCATCGATCTCGACGGACATTGGATAGACACGGTTCATTTCACATCGAGCGCTCTGCATTATCCGTTCACCGGCCCCGGCACCTATGAGATCAGAGGTAAGGTGATGGAGGAGTATGATTTCATCTGTATTGATGTAAGCTATCTGAAAAGACTGGCGGTGATTGACCGGGAGAAATGTTGAATAAAAAAAAGCATTGGCAAGAACATGGTATAGAATCGTATCTACACCACTTCCACTATCGTATGCGACATACCATTCATCTCAATGACATCTCCTTTGCTATGGCCCATGAGTTTTTGACCCAATGGCGATTGCGGTGAAATGGCAATGACCGCGATACCATCTACCGTCACCTTGGGAAGCGCGATGCTGATAAAGAAATAACCTTTACTCGTTTGAACCAGACTTCCGCTTCGTATCATATCACTCAACTCATCAAGATCGATTTGCATGAAAATGGTTTTGTTGTCGATGGCTTCATACAGATGTTCGGCAATCCGGCTTTGCTCGAGTTGTAACATCGACAAGGCGGTTTCATGCTTATCACCTGCAGTACTTTTAGTCTCATTCATCACACTGATGCTCAACTCATCCAGCGTGAACTGAAAAGAATCGATTCGCTCATTGAGCAATGAAAGGAATTTTGAATAGACTGTTTGTTTGAATGTCATGAGCATGACACCTTAAGGATTTGATTTTCTGACATACTTGGTCAGGATCACGATTTGAGAACCGTTCACTTTACCTTCTATCTGCTCAGGATTATCTTCGACCAGACGGATATTTCTCACAACCGTTCCCATCTTGGCATCGAATGTGGCTCCTTTGATTTCAAGTGTTTTGACCAGCACCACCGAATCACCTTTACTTAAGACAGCACCGAAGCAATCAACATGTTTCATACTGTCATCCATTTCCTTATCATCGCCTGAAGCTTTTGCCCATTCCATTGTTTCATCATCGAGATAAGCGATATCCAAAAGATCAGGAACCCAGTCCAGCTGTTTTAA
>CAIQUX010000203.1 GCA_903875055.1 uncultured Bacteroidota bacterium | reverse complement strand
TGCCGACAATCGCTTCACCCATGCCTTATCAACCTATCTTATGGTTTCCCGTCAGAAAGACCCAAATGTAATTCGCTATAACTACAATGACAAGGAGGATATGTTTGATGGAATCTCTTACCAGAAGGGCGGACGAATATTGCACATGCTTAGAAAGGTGGTGGGCGACGATGCCTTTTTTGCATCCTTGAAAACCTACCTCAATACCAACAAGTATTCATCGGTGGAGATACATAATCTTCGCTTGGCTTTTGAGCAGGTTACGGGCAAGGACATGAATTGGTTTTTTAACGAATGGTTCCTTAACCATGGGCATCCCGAATTGATGATCAGCTATCATTATGACAGTGTTAATAAGAAGCAAAGCGTCATTGTAGAGCAGGTTCAGGACTTGAGCGAAAACCCTTTATACAAGATGCCGGTGAAGGTTGATATTTATGTGAATGGCACGGTTCTTCATAAGGAAATCCTGATGCAAAACAAAGAACAGGAGTTTACTTTTGAGGTGCCTGATAAACCCGATTTGGTGAATTTCGATGCCGAGAAAATGTTGCTATGCACCAAGATCGACGAGCATACACAAGCAGAGTGGAATTTTATGTTTCGCCACGCCCCGCTGTATCTTGACCGCTATGAAGGTCTTAATCATTTGACGAAAAACTATGAACATATAGGGGATACCATCGTTCTCAATGCCATTGAAACGGCTTTGAACGATCAGAATTTTAATATCAGGACGGTGGCAGTCAAAAACATGTACCGCGTTATCAATGATTCGCCGGACAATACGAAGAAGGCAAGCATGAAAAGCAAGTTGATAGACATGTGTCAGAATGACAAAAAATCGTCCGTTCGAGTGGAGGCTATCAAGGTGTTGCAAAAGAATTTTACGGACACCGTACTTTATCCTTTATACAAAAAGATTGCCCTTACCGACCCTTCCTATCTGGTTGATGCCACTGCCCTGACTTCGCTGCATGAATTGGATGAAAAGGCTGGGCTTGAACTGGCCAACATCATGCAACAGGATAGCAATTCGACCATCATACAAAGTGTTGCAGCCATTATTGCGGACCATGGTGGAGATAAGGAAAATGCCTATTTCATGAAGCGTTTCAAGAAGACGAAAGGCTTGACTAGATACCAGATATTGAATGATTATTCGAAGTTTTTGGCTCGCTGCAATGACACCACGATTGCCGATGGAATCACGGTTATCGAGGATGTGGCAAGACACGGAAGTCCTTGGTGGGTAAAGCTTTCGGCCGTGCATTCATTGGAGAGCGTGAATGATATTTTTGAAGAGCGGAAGGGTAAGGCGCAAGCAAAATTGGATGACTTGAAGAAGAATTCGAAGGATGAAAACCTCATTGTGCAGCAAGAAAAGGAAATAGAGAAATACAAGAAATCGAAGGCTGACCTTAATGATTTGATTTCGAAAATCAAGAAGGAGGAAACGGATAAAAACCTCACGAAGATTTGGGGGAATTGATGAATTGATTCGGGAGTGGGATTGGCGTTCTTGACTGGCGGGAGTGGAGAAGCAGAAGAGGTGCGGTAGCGGGCGAGGGATGGTAGGGGCGCCGCAGGCGGTGCGAAGCACGGAGCGAAGCGAACCCCCGGAACAGCCCGACCCGAAGGGGCGCCCCAAAAGTTAATTTATGGTGAAGCGGTCTTGAATGGGGATTTTTATGGAGAAGAGGTTTCTTTGGAGAAATTTTTGTTCTTGATTTGGGATTTTTGTCTTTTGAAACCGTGATTTCGTCTTTTGAAAAGAGGATTTGTAGGGGTAACAATCGGGTTTTTAGGAATAGGTTCAATTTTGATGTAGTTGAAAAGTGTTTTCATGCTCTTGAAAGAGTTTTTCATGTACATGAAAAAGTTTTTCAAGGGCATGAAACGACCTTTTTGGCTGTTG
>CAIQUX010000202.1 GCA_903875055.1 uncultured Bacteroidota bacterium | reverse complement strand
TTGCCGGCATATGAACCTTGTTTTCGTTTAAGTTCAATGTTCAATTTGCTGGCAGAAACAAAGGCAATCTCAATACCCGAAAAGAAGCCGATGAAGACTAGACAGATGACAATGTAAATGATGGTTGTAAGCATAAATTGAGCGGGTAAAAATAAAACTAATCCGTCAGAAAATCTGCGATAATAGCTTTTGCCTGTTGACAGGCTTGTTCTAATTGATCGTTCACCACAATATGGTCGAACTGATCGGAAAAACTCAACTCTTCAGTGGCTTTATCGAGCCTTTCTTTCAGGCTTTGTTCGGTTTCAGAGCCTCTGGCGCGAAGCCTTTGTTCGAGAGCTTCAATACTCGGAGCCTGAATAAAGATACTCAATGTTTGTTTGCCATAATGTTTCTTTAGTCTGAGGGCGCCCTGCACATCGATATCCACCATGGGTGTTTGCTGATTGTTCCAGATCAGTTCCAGCTCAGATTTCAGGGTGCCATAATACTTGCCTTCATACACCATTTCAAATTCAGCGAATTCGTGATGGGCAATTCGTCGGGTAAAATCTTCCAGCGTAATAAAATGATAATTCACACCATCTTGCTCTCCTGCTCTGGGCTTGCGTGTACACGCACTTACGCTGAAAGCCAGTTGCGGTAATTCTCTCAACAGATGATTGACGATAGTGGTTTTCCCCGAACCGGAAGGGGCTGTAATAATGACCAATTTTTTTGTTTCGTCTTCAATCATGCTTAGTCGGCCATCATTTTTTCTAAATCACCGATACACTCTTCAGCCCTGTTGTATTTTCCGATGATCACGCCATTGGCATCGATCAGGAAACACTGAGGAACAAACATGACACCGTATTCCGCGGCAGGCTTGCTTTGCCATCCACCTAAATCGCTGATATGGTAAGGCCAAATCAGGTTATCTTTTTTGATGGCATCGATCCATGGTTGTTTTTCTTTATCTAAAGAAACGCTGACAATACTGAATCCCTTTTTAGCATTTTTGAATTTCTTTGTGCTGTATTTTTTATAAAATTCTACTAATCCAGGGTTAGCCATTCGGCAAGGTCCACACCAGGAAGCCCAGAAGTCTAACAGAATCACACGTTTGCTGTTTATTTCAGACAGCTTCATCGTTTGACCTTCAGGATTTGAATATTCAAGATCCGGTGCTTTTTGACCGACCTCCATTTTAGTATTGGTATATTGAGCGTTTGCAAAGGCAAAACCCAGCAAGGCTACAAAAAGCAACGTTATTTTTTTCATGTTTATGTGTATTTGAGTTTCAAAGATAGAAGATTTGCCCGAATTTGACTTTTTAATGCGTTATTCTTTTGTTTTCGAAAACGAGCTGGAAACGGCAGCAAAGACAGAATGCATGTAAACAAAAACAGGTAACAATTTCTTATTACCTGTTCTTTCTATAGTATTGTTTTTGAAATTAGTGAGCGGCCCATTCAATGCTGTTCAGATCGATTCCTTCTTTATACATTTCCCAAAGAGGACTCATTTCACGCAGTTTGTTTACGGTTTCGGTCACAGCTTTGATGGTATAATCAACTTCTTCTTCTGTTGAAAAACGACTGAGGCCGAAACGCAATGAGCTATGAGCCAGATCATCACCCAACCCAAGCGCCTTCAGCACATAGGAGGGTTCAAGCGAGGCCGAAGTACAGGCACTTCCGCTGCTTAGAGCAATGTATTTGTTGATACCCATAAGTAAACCTTCTCCTTCCACATGTTTGAATGAGATATTGGCTACATGTGGCAGCCGATTTTCTTTATGACCGTTCAGGTAACTTTCCTCCACCTGTAAAAGGCTGTTTTCAAGTTTGTCTCTTAATTTAATAATCCGGGCAGTATCGCTTGCCATTTCTTCCATACAGATTTCACAGGCTTTTCCGAATCCAACAATGCCGGGAACGTTGAGGGTTCCACTACGCATACCGCGTTCGTGACCGCCGCCGTCCATTTGCGCCGTTACTTTGACACGAGGGTTTTTACGACGTACATATAAGGCACCTACACCTTTCGGTCCGTACATTTTGTGCGCAGTGAATGCCATCAGGTCGATACCGTCTTTATTGACATCTACAGGAATCTTACCTACAGCCTGTACGGCATCAGACATCACCAGAACACCATGCTTTTTGGCAATGGCTGAAATGTCACGCATCGGGTTGATGGTGCCGATTTCATTATTGGCATACATGATGGCAACCAAGATAGTTTTCGGAGTAATCGCTTTTTCAAGATCTTCCAGATTGATCATGCCTTTATCGTCAACCTCTAAATAAGTTACTTCCGCACCTTGTTTTTCAAGATGCTTGCAGGTATCCAATACGGCTTTATGTTCTATAGTGGTAGTGATGATATGATTTCCTTTGGCGGCATACATTTCATATACACCTTTAATCGCCAGATTATCAGCTTCGGTGGCACCTGAGGTGAAAATAATCTCTTTCGGATCAGCACCGATCAGTTTGGCTACCTGCTCGCGGGCATAATCAACCGCCTCTTCTGCGACCCATCCGAAGGAATGGTTACGACTGGCTGCATTACCGAATTTCTGAGTAAAATAAGGAAGCATTGTGTCTACCACACGCTGATCGCATGGGGTGGTGGCATTATTGTCGAAGTATATCGGGAAGTTCATGATATAATATTGTTAGTGTGAAAGAGTTTGGAATTTAATGTCCGGAAGCGGGCGTTTTGCCATACACTTACCAGCGATGTCTCGCAAATATATCTTACAAACTTCGTTCTGTAAACTATTTCTTATTGATACTTTCTTTCACGAATAGGATTAGGCTATATCTTTGTTTATTACAAAAAACATCGTCAAGAGCGAGTTCTCAACCCTTTATTATGACCATTGAACATATCGGTATAGCAGTCAAATCATTGGAAATCAGTATTCCTTTATATGAAAAATTATGGAACACACCCTGCTACAAAATAGAAACCGTCGAAAGCGAAAAAGTAAAGACAGCGTTCTTTAAACTCGGTGACAGTAAGATGGAACTATTGGAATCGATGACCGAAGATGGTGTGATTGCTAAGTTTATTGAAAAGAAGGGAGAAGGCATGCATCATATTGCTTACGCGGTCGAAGATATTCATGCCGAAATGAAACGTCTTCAGGAGGAGGGCTTCATTATCCTCAATCCGGAACCTAAGATGGGTGCCGATAATAAATGGGTTTGTTTCCTTCATCCGAAAAGTACCAATGGCCTGCTGATGGAGCTTTGTATGGAAAGGGACTAGCCTGTAAAAACAAAAAACCGGACACCTTGATGGTATCCGGCTTCGTGATAATAAATTTAAAACGCTAATATGTGATATCGACATACGTGATGACAGGTACCGGCTTTCCGTTTTTTAAACCAGCTTTCCAGGCAGGCATACCTTTGAATACTTTGGCGATATCTTTTTGAACGGCCTTGTCCAGAAACGGATCGGCTCCCACAGAAGCCACAAACCCGGTTGATGAAATGACCAATTGCACTTCTAGAGGCTTTGTCGGTTTGATATCATCGGGAAACTTCCCTTTGTGCGCGTTGATATACGCCATCATGGCGTCTTCGCCTCCTTTGAATTGAGGCATAGCATCTACTGTTCTTTTGTCGAGTAACGAATCCGGCGACTTGCTGAGTTTTACGGTCAAATCCTGATCCGGATGATCGGGGTTTTTGATAGTCACCACATCGGGCAC
>CAIQUX010000201.1 GCA_903875055.1 uncultured Bacteroidota bacterium | reverse complement strand
GATTGCATGGTTCGTGAGGACACGAACCATGGCGTAGAGCGATTGTATGGTTCGTGAGGACACGAACCATGGCGAAAGATTCATTCATGATTCAAATATATCAATGAAAGAGATTGCATGGTTCGTGAGGACACGAACCATGGCGTAGAAATGATCCTTCCCAACCGCTCAAAAATTTCCCTGCTTATCCAAAAAAACGTCCATTTTGGAGGCTAAAAAATCCCAGTTATTGTCATTTCTCCCCGCTGAATAAAAATAATGCTCGCTGAATAAAAAGTGGTTGTGAGAAATAAAAAGTCGGTATAAGTTTGGTTTGTCAATGAAGCAAAAAGATGCGGCCGCACTGCTTACTTCGAAGGCAACACAGGGAAGCCGAAAACTGAACAGAGTAGGCAAAAAAAATAAAATGTAATAAAAATGTCTAACACTTTTTCAAATCGCGTGTCTGCCTCTTTAGCTGCGGCCGCGATCACCAACATCAAAACGGCTATTGCCACGATCAAAACCAACATGCCATTCCTGGTAGGGCTCACTGTTCAGGAACGCATCAACATTCCTAAGATCAGCGAAGCGAACAGGGTCTTTACAGCCGACGGACTGAATGCAGTAGCCAACAACGCCAACATGTTGCCTGCTTATTTCAATGCGGCGGAATTAAAACTCGATTACGAGCTGTATGTGGCTTTGGATGAAATTAATCTGCTGCTGGCCCAACTGTCAGAGCTGGTCAATGACACCCAGATGCTGGCAGGCTCAGAGGCCTATATCAGTGCGCTCACAGCCTATCGATTGTTTGCTGCGGCAGCCTTAGCGGGTGTACCGGGCGCAGATGCCGTTTATGATGCGCTGGCACAACGATTTAAAGGGCAAGGGGGCTCTGGTGAAACGCCTGCAACGCCAACACCAGATACACCGGCTAATCCGGCGTAAGTTATACCAATGTGTGAATCAGGATAGACCAAACTCTACTTGGATACATACAGTGGTAAATGCCGATGGTGATTTTGTTTAGAACAAATGAAGCAGAGCGAAATTTGGTCTATTACAAAATTCCAATCGGTAGAAGAAAGAGTAACACATATTAACCTACGAACCAGAACGGGTGGAGCATCATGCTTCGCCCGTTTTGCGTTTAGGGCCTGTCCTGTTAGCTCTGAAAACGCTATTCTTCAAGCGATACAGATACTTCGCAACACCTACAACCCTCGTCCTCTCTAGGTTTCAACAAATTTGAAAACCCAGGTTTACCCTACACCCTAACTGGCTAGCTTTTAAACAGAACTTGCTTACCTTATAAGAGAACTCGATTGGCATTGAACTGAACCGGCTCAGCTCAACGCCAAGTTTTTTTGGCTTATAGCTGAGTATACCCTGCTTTGTGCCGGGCCTGCCCTGCTCTCGGCTGGGCCTGCCCTGCTCTTGGCGGGGCTGGCCCTGCTTAAATCTCCCCTCGTTTGGTTCAGTACGTAACGGGTTAGGGTTAATATTGGGTCAGTTATGCTCAGTGGTTATCAAGCTATGTACAGAGCTTATCAGGTTGTATTCAAAGGTTAGCCAGTTCAGCTCAGAGGTACAATTTGGCAGCTTTTGGGTGGGGAGGGGTACCCTAGGGGGTGGGGGTACCCACCCTAAACCCTAACTTTTCGCGTCATAATGGCAGAAAGGTGGTTTTTTGATAATTTATTGATACTTTAGTTTCTTTCTAAATTTCAACTCCCATGATTGATTATTCGGATGTATTAATCTTTTCAGATCAGCCCACCACTTGCCCCCTTTGTGGAGTAAGAACCGAAATCATATTTGATTTATCCCATTCTATACATCAGACCCAAATACATCATTGTCCAAATGAAAAATGTGAATTTGAATTTTTGATGGAAGGGGAAAATAAGCTAGAAATAAAATACCATGGTTCCCTAAAGAAGTAGAATCATTCTGGTAAATTGCATGAAATCATTCTTTCTTAGAATTCCCAACTCAATATGCTCAATTATTATTTCAAAGACTCCATCGAATCATTTCACAGAAAAAGTACTGAAGAAATAATTGGTGCTATTACTATGGTGAATCAATTTGATTCCATTCAGACCCAAAACAAATCGTGGGAACAACAAATTCCAATTCTTAAAAAGGCCCTTCAAGGTTATGATGGTGACATTTTCTTTGAGTTCTCCATTCCAAGAATGGGAAAGAGAGTAGACTGTATTGTGCTTATCAAGAATATTGTTTTTGTACTTGAATTCAAAGTGGGTGAAAGCAAATTTCTACATCAGAATATCGATCAAGTATGGGATTATGCCCTTGATTTGAAAAACTTTCATAAGCCGAGTCATCATGCTGTTATTGCCCCAATATTAATCGCTACCGAAGCACAGCATTCATACCTAACGATTTCACTGACTTCGCATGATGATAACCTTATAATACCAATCAAGACAAATAAGAATGATTTAGGAGAAGCAATTTTAAAGACACTCTTATTTTTCAATGATGACAACAGATTAATTGAACAAGGTTATGCTGAAGGAAGTTATTCACCCACACCCACCATAATTGAAGCGGCAGTATCTCTCTATAATAATCACTCTGTTGAAGAAATTACAAGAAGTGATGCAGGCGCTAAGAATTTATTAAAAACGTCCTCAGCAATTTCTGATATCATAGATTATTCGAAAACTAATAACAAGAAATCAATTTGCTTTGTGACAGGTGTTCCCGGAGCAGGGAAGACTCTTGTCGGCCTAAAGGTAGCCACAGCCCACTTAGACAAAGAGGCAGGTAATACAAGCGTATATTTATCTGGCAACGCACCCTTGGTCGCTATTCTTCAAGAGGCTCTTACAAGAGATCAGGTGAGTAGACAAAAAGGAAAAGGAATTAAAATAACAAAAGGTCATGCTAAAAATAGTGTCAAGGCATTCATTCAAATAATACACCATTATCGCGATGCCTATTTGAGTGATAAGAATGCGCCGTATGATCATGTAGCTATCTTTGATGAAGCACAACGTGCCTGGAATAAGGAACAGACAGTTAAGTTTATGCGTCAAAAAAAGAATCAACCAGACTTTGATTACTCAGAACCAGAGTTTTTAATATCATGCCTTGACAGACATAATGATTGGGCAGTAGTAGTTTGTTTAGTTGGTGGAGGGCAAGAAATCAATACAGGCGAAGCGGGTATTTCTGAATGGCTGAATGCCATTGGTCACTTATATTCGGATTGGGAAGTATGCATTTCCCCTAATCTTATTGATTCTGAATATGCAGCAATTGAATCTATTGAAAAGCTAAAAACACAATCTGTTGTTAAGTTTAATCCAGATTTACATTTGGCTGTTTCTATGCGTTCATTCAGGGCAGAGAAAGTATCATGGTTCGTAAAGAACATTCTTGATATTCATCTTAAGGAAGCGCGAGAAACTTTAACCCAGATTTCAGACAAATATCCAATAGTCCTCACACGTGATTTATCCAAAGCGAAAAAATGGTTGAAAGAAAAAGCCAGAGGCAGTGAACGATATGGCATGGTAGTCTCATCCCAGGCTGAGCGATTAAGACCGCTCGCTATTCATGTAAAATCACCCATGGACCCTGTTCATTGGTTTTTAGATGGCAAAGAGGATGTTCGTTCATCTTATTTCTTGGAAGATGTGGCTACTGAGTTTCATATACAAGGACTAGAATTGGATTGGGCTTGCTTAACTTGGGATGGCGATTTGCGATATTCTGAACATGGTTGGCAGTCCTTCTCATTTGTAGGTAATAAGTGGCAACACATCCATAAAGAAGAACGAAAAAAATATTTACTTAATGCCTATCGTGTGTTGATGACTAGAGCTAGACAAGGTATGGTTATCGTAGTGCCAGAAGGTAATCATGAAGACCATACTAGAAAATCTGAGTATTATGATCCAACATTTAATTACTTAAAGAGCATCGGAATTAAAACAATCTAATTGATAATGAATTTAATTCATGCCACTTTGATTTCATTAATTTCAACATTACGCCTTCATACTCTCCCAATCCCTAAAACCCTTTCAACTCCTCATATATAAATTCTTCTTCTGCTTCAGGCACATTGCCGGGCGCTTGCTTGCCTTTTAAGCGCTGTACGGTATGGCAGGTCAATACATCGGCGGGAAGGGGTTTTAACAGCTGTAGAAGTTTCTTCTGATCATCTTCTGAATGGCAAGGCACCAGCCAGGCATCTTGTGTGTTGCGTGGCAAGATGGCCGGCATGCGGGGGCCCGCCAGTTTGGGATTATTATGTATTTTGGCCATCAGCTCATTGGCTTCGGTGGTGATGAGGCTAACGGTTTGCAGTACCTCGCCGGTTTCCTTGTCGGTCCACTCATCCCACAGACCGGCTACAGCCAGCGGACTGCCGTCTTTCAAGGATATATGAAAAGGATATGTTTTTGATCCTGCATGATGATGCTCATAAAAGGCATCGAGATAAATCAGACAACGTCTGTTTCGGGCCGACTCACGAAACGAAGGTTTATCGAAGATCGTTTCGGCTCTGGCATTCAGGGTTTGGTTCATGATGGTGGCTGCAGTCTTCTGATCCCTGACCCAATGCGGTATAAGTCCCCATTGAAAGGTCTGTGGCGTAAAGGGTTGATCGTCGGTAAAGACCAGCAGTTTGGGATGTGCAAAGCCGCTTTGCGCGTACAAGGGTTTGAAGGTTTGCAAGCGCTTGATCTCTTCTTCCAGTTTCCCGATCACCTCGGGTCCGTCGCCACGGTGTTTGGCATATTTCAGGGCGATACGGGTGCCTGCTTCCACATCGTAACACATATGTCTATTCGTTTTTCACCTTAAAAGTAATGTATTGCCAAGAGTATGTCAAGTTACCTTTAGCTCGTTGGTGGTAGAAGGAAATACAGTGTGCGTTCGAATTCCTTCTTATCCGCTGAATGTGTATTCATACATGGGTTGAAGTGCATTGCCAAAATAGTTTCTTTTCAGAAATTCCCTTATCAAGGCCGTTTATTTCGTAAATTAGCCAAGTGAAAAAGCCATTAAGAAGAGAACTTGATTTTATAGTTGACAAGTTGACTAATTCAATTGAGAATACGTCAACAGGCGAAATATTTGATACCGAAATTACCAGACTAACAATAGCTGATGCTAAACTTATAAAGAAAAATGAATGGCAATTTGATTGGCTTTCTGAACTTGAGGATAACACAAAGGACGTGTATAAATTGACAACAATCAACAACCCTACTATAGTGCAAGGATTACTTAGCCTTGAAGACAAATCAGATCACATTTTCATGCACTTGATAGAAAGTTCTCAATTCAATAAAGGAATAAATAAAATCTATTATGGAGTTCCTGCTAATCTTGTTGCATTCGCCTGCAAAGTTTCCCTTGAGAAAGGGTATGAAGGGTTTCTTGCTTTTGATGCCAAGACTTCTTTAATAAAGCACTACGAACAATCACTTCATGCAACACATTTTAGGGGACAAAGAATGTTTATTGAAACCAAAGCCGCCCTTGTATTAATAGCACAGTATTTTAAAATCTAACATCATGGCACTTATAAAAGAACCGAAGAATGTGGACATGTCCACTAAATCAACACCCTGGACTGAAAAAGAACTTGCGGATTTCAGGAAGTTAATGAATGAGATTAAAAGAAAAAATTCAAAAATGAAAGAAAGAAGTAATCTCAAAAATTCAAAAGCGATAAAGACCGCTTCATAAAAGAATACAACCAATGGATTGCTGTTATATAGCAGCAGCTTTAAAAGACATTACGATTCTAACCGTGACTTTCATTTAAAAAGTCTTTAAGTGTTTGTAATTTCTTTCCTGATTTTCTGGCTTCTTTGATCTCCTTTAGACCATCCTTCACACCGGTTAAAACCTTTATTTTGGCTTGAAGTCTGTCATATTCCTGATTTATTTTTTCCCAGGTTTTCAAAGGCACAAGAACTGAAGTCCTTTCCCCTTTTTCATCCACCATATATTTTAATGCACTTGCCATCCCCTTATGTTTTCTCAAAAACACCTCAATTATTTTAAATTTAGACAGGTGATGTTTAACCACCAGAGATTGGATACGATTGACAATTAATCATGCTTAGCCTGAATATTTTCCTATTTTGCAGCCATGACATCTACCGACCTTATCGGCTTTATCGGAGTCAGCGTGTTGTTGCTGGCTTTTTTTCTCAACCTGAGCAATCGTATCGGAAAGGATAGTCTCATGTATCTGCTGCTGAATGTGATAGGAGCAGGTGTGGCTTGTCTGGCATCAGTCTTACTGCACTATTGGCCTTTTATACTTCTTGAAGGCTGCTGGACCTTGGTGTCGCTCTACGGATTATGGCAGTATATGCGTACACCTGATAAGGATCAATGAATGAATTCAATTTGCATTTCTCTATTGGGTAGTGTCTCACCGATCAATCAGAATACTTTATTATGTATTCTATCTTTGCCCGTATAGGCTAAATCCTTGCATTCTGCTTGCTTGATTTACACATTCACATTGTTCTGATGAACAGCTGAAGAGATTTCCTTGATCAGAGAACTGTCTTTCTCAATCGCATTACCCACCACGATCACATCGGCTCCGGCTTTACAGTTCAGATAGGCTTTTTCGGGTTCAGTAATTCCTCCGCCGACGATCAAAGGAATAGAAGTCTGTGAGGTTACACATCGTATCATGCTTTCACTGATCGCTTGTTTGGCACCGCTTCCGGCATCCATATATAAGACATGCTTTCCCTGCATTTCGCCTGCCAGGGCGGTGCATAACGCAATGTCATCCTTGTCATGAGGGATGGGTGTGCTATGACTCATATAAGAAACAGTTGTTGCCGTTCCGCCATCGATTAACATATAACCGGTAGAGATGATTTCGAGGCCGCTCGCTTTCACCATCGGCGCAGACACCACATGAGCACCTATCAATAGCTCAGGATTACGACCTGAGATCAGGGTCAGATAAAAAAGGGCATCGGCATAGCGACTGATTTGGGAAGGACTTCCGGGAAACAAGATGACCGGAATATCGCTGTTTGATTTAAAGGCTTTGATGCATTGATCGAGATGCTGTGACACCATCAGGCTGCCACCGACAAAAACATAATCTACCAGGGCATCATTACATAAGGCGGCAATCGTCGCCATGTGCGGAATGGTCACCTTGTCTGGATCTACCAATACTGCAAAAGCTTTCTTTTGCTGTAAACGAAGATTTGTCAGGCTTTTATGTATTATTCCGGGATTCATGCAATGAGGCAAAGATATTCTTTTTATTGAAAATGAGGAGGGGTTAAAAGTATACCAAGAAGAGCTGTGTCCTTGCCTGAAACAACGAAATCAATCTCTTGGAATAGCTAAGCAGCCTTGTTCTTTTTCTTATCGGCATGCACCATCGCTGCTTCTCGTACCCAGGCACCTTCGTTCCAGGCTTTGTTGCGGGCTTCAGCTCTTTCCTTATTGCATGGACCGTTTCCTTTGACCACATTCCAGAATTCGGTCCAGTCGATTTCACCGAAATCATAATGTCCTCGCTCTTCGTTCCATTTCAGTTTCGGATCGGGTAAGGTCACGCCTAATATTCTGGCCTGATCCACGGTGGCATCCACAAAGCGTTGACGGAGGTCATCATTTGATTGTCGTTTGATTTTCCAAAGCATACTTTTTTCCGAGTTGGTGCTTTCATTGTCCGAAGGGCCGAACATCATGATAGAAGGCCACCACCATCGGTTGACAGCATCCTGCAACATCTCCTTCTGCTCTTCTGACCCTTTGCTTAGTGCCAGTAACGATTCGTAACCCTGACGTTGATGGAAACTTTCTTCCTTGCAGATACGCACCATGGCACGCGCATAAGGTCCGTATGAGGTGCGACAAAGCATCACCTGATTCATGATGGCGGCACCATCAACCAACCAACCGACGGCACCGATATCGGCCCAGGTCAGGGTAGGGTAATTAAAGATGCTTGAGTATTTGGCTTTGCCTGATAATAATTGATTATACATTTCTTCGCGCGTGATACCAAGGGTTTCAGCAGAAGAATACAGATACAGTCCATGCCCTGCTTCGTCCTGCACTTTGGCAATCAGTATCAGTTTACGACGAAGGTTTGGCGCACGCGTGATCCAGTTACCTTCCGGAAGCATACCCACGATTTCACTGTGTGCATGCTGTGAAATCTGACGGATCAGGGTCTTTCTATAATCATCTGGCATCCAGTCACGGGCTTCGATCTTGATTTCATTATCGACTTTCTGTTGAAAGAGGACTTCTTGTTGTTCCTGAGTCATAGCGGTTTTGCATTGAGTGGAAACAAATGTAGTAAAAAAAAGAGAAAAGCAATGAATCGGGGAATCGCTATAGATTATCAGGCATAGAGGTATAAGAAAAAGCTGATGGAGAATAAAAATAAAACAAGGAAATTGTATATTCGTATCTGAAAAACCTACCTAATCATGCTATTGAAAAAGTCATTCATGGCCATTGCCTTTGCTGTGGTCATGTATCCCAATCAGATGCTGGCCCAAGACAATGCGGTGTATGTGAATGAAATGGGCACTATTCTGCCCAAAGAGCAGGCACGCTATTATAGAATCATTAATGTTCCCGATACCTCTGGCGTTACGATCAAGGAATATTTTATGGATGGTACACTACATTGTGTTGGTCATTATACAAGCCCCCAGGCAATCATCAAACAAGGGCAGTTTGTGTATTATAATGCCAAGGGGTTTAAAGCAAGTCAGGGTGAATATATCAAGGGTTTTAAAAGCGGCGTATGGATTTTATTTTCGGGCAATGGTAAGGATATTGCAGAAAGACAGCAATATTTTTACCCTGAGAAGGGCTATTATAGCATCCGTTACGACCCCGAAACGGCGAACAAACTCAGTGAAGGCCCTTTTGATGAGAATAATCGTAAAACCGGTGTCTGGAAAGAGTATCATTTTCATTCAGATTCACTCCGGCTGCTTTCAAGGTATTTGGGGGGAAGCAGAACCGGAGAACAACAAGAGTTTTTTAGAAATGGCCGGCTTAAACGGCTTGAACTGTTTGAAGGTCGCAAATTGAAGCATGCAGAACAATTTGATGAAGAAGGCAATAGGGTGAAATATTATCCGGCCTTTGTTTACCCGGTGCCGCCAGAACCCTTATGGAAATACCTTTCGGTCAGGGTGAAGTGTTTTGATTCAGTCATCAAAAGCATCAATATCCACGTTGTCGTAAAAGTCAATGAAGACGGATCCCTGGGGGATATCGAAATCACCGGCTTTGACAATGGATGTTGTAAGACTGCCATCATGGAAGCCATCGCTCATATGAAGAAGTGGAAGCCGGCCAAACGGGAAGATGTGCCCTGCAGCTTTACCGTGGAGAATGACCTGAGGTACAGGGTTTTCAATGAATGATTAAATTTCACATAAGTAATAATAGTATATGATAATTCCATTCCATTTTGTGGAAAAGTTGTTTGATTGTCTTACTTTCGCGCCCTTATTTTAAACAATTATTTATTAACAATCTAAAAAAATGGAAGAAACAACTTTAAAAACCCAAAACCTTTCCGCTGGTCAAGCCGGAGCACACGACGATTTCGATTGGAGTGTAGACAAACGTAACGTATCCACGTACAACAAAGCAGACCGTGAAAAATTCGACAAAACCTATGAAGCTACCTTCAGAGCGGTTGCCGACAATGAAATGACCGTTGGTCATATCGTAGGTCTCA
Organism: uncultured Bacteroidota bacterium; assembly: GCA_903875055.1. Taxonomy (GTDB): domain Bacteria; phylum Bacteroidota; class Bacteroidia; order Chitinophagales; family Chitinophagaceae; genus OLB11. The sequence goes on along the minus strand of CAIQUX010000201.1, from coordinate 9,871 downwards.
CAAAGACAGACGCAGTAGTCAATATCGGCTATAAGAGCGATGGTCTTATTTCGTTAAATGAATTCAGAGATATCCCGAACGTACAGATCGGAGACGAAGTGGAAGTATTGGTCGTGTCTAAAGAAGACAAGGACGGTCACTTGAATCTTAGCCGTAAATTGGCGCGTCAACATCGTGCATGGGATAAGATTGTAGAATTATACAAGACAGGTGAAATCATCAACGGACATATCACGTCAAAAACCAAAGGTGGTTTGATCGTCGATATCTTCGGTATGGAAACCTTCTTGCCAGGTTCACAAATTGACGTGAAACCGGTAACAGATTACGACCAGTTCGTAAACAAAACCATGGAATTCAAAGTGGTGAAGATCAACGAAATTATCCGTAATGCCGTTGTATCACACAAAGCCCTGATTGAAAGCGATATCGAAGCACAACGTACCGAAATCATTTCTAAACTGGAGAAAGGTCAGGTATTGGAAGGAACGATCAAAAATGTAACCGACTTCGGTGCGTTCATCGATTTAGGTGGTTTGGATGGCTTATTGTATATCACAGATATTTCATGGGGTCGAATCAATCATCCGTCAGAAGTATTGCAAAACGGTCAGAAACTGAACGTATGCGTACTTGATTTCGATGATGAGAAAAAACGTATCTCATTAGGTCTGAAACAATTGACACCGCATCCTTGGGATTCATTGCCTGACACCATTGCTGTTGGAAATAAAGTGAAAGGTAAAGTGGTTAATATCGAAGACTACGGTGCATTCCTTGAAATCGAGACTGGTATCGAAGGATTGGTTCACGTATCTGAAATTACCTGGAGCAACCAACCGATCAATGCGAAAGAATTCTTCAAGATGGGTGACGAACATGAAGCCATGATTGTCTCTATTGATAAAGATGAGCGCAAGATGAGTTTGTCTATCAAGAAAATGACACAAGATCCTTGGGATGAAATCGAAAACAAATATTCAGTAGGAAGCCGTCACAACGGATTGGTGAAAAACCTGACTCCTTATGGCGTATTCGTTGAACTTGAGCCTGGTATCGGTGGTATGATTCATATCTCTGACCTGAGCTGGGTGAAGCGTTTCAATCATCCTTCTGATTTCATCAAAACAGGTGAAAATCTTGAAGTGATTGTTTTGGGTGTCGATAAGGATACTCGCAAACTTTCTCTGGGTCACAAACAAATCGAAGAAGATCCTTGGACAACATTCGAATCAGTATTCCCGATCGGATCTATCCATGATGGTGTGATGATCCGTAAGGAAGAGAAAGGTGGTATCATTCAACTTCAATATGGTCTGGAAGCATTTGCTCCTACCCGTCATTTGAAGCGTGAAGATGAGAAACTGATCACTGTCGATGAAACCAACCAATTCGTCATCCTTGAGTTTGACAGAAATGAAAAACGTATCATGGTCTCTCACTCGAAGGTTTGGGAAACTAAGGTTGAAGAAGAGAAAGATGTAGCCCGCAAAGAAGCAAACACAGAAGCTGACAATACTAAGAAAGCGGTGAAAAACCTCCAGACAAAAGTAGAGAAAGCAACCTTGGGAGATATCGGCGCATTGGCTGACCTTAAGAAAAAAATGGAAGATAACGAAGGCGCTTAATCGCTTCTTCATTCTAACATATAAAAAATCCCGGCCAACTGGTCGGGATTTTTTTTCGTATCGTATTGACGTATCCGGTTATGAATGGGTCAGATACGATTTTTATAAATAGTATGCTTCTGTCAACTGCTTCATTTGTCCAGTATATATTCCACTCTCTTTGATAATAAAATGTGCTTGTTGAACTGAAACTAAATTTCTTGAAAAAAGGGCTAGCAGTACTTTTGGTTCGTGAGATTCAGAGTGCTTTATAAGCAGATATGACATTGGATAAAACGAATAGGCTGCACATGCCTTTTCAAGTTCACCCTTTCTGTCGAACGGAAAGAGGATAGAAAATTGCCCGTTAGGAATCAAGAGGTCGTCAATTTTTCTGATCAGTTCAAGGAGCGTTAATTTTGATGAATGTCTGGCTATATTGCCTTTCACGTTATCTGTTTGAAGCTGGTTTTCAAAAAAAGGAGGGTTCGTGATGATGAAATCGTAACTGGTTTCAAAACGGTATGTTTTTAAATCGCCCAGTATCGGATTGACCTTATGAATGAATGGCGAATGCTGCATATTTTCTTTCCCTTGATGATACGTTTCTTCATCAATTTCAATGGCATCTATCATCACCTCAAATCGCTGTGCAAGCATCAGTGATAATAAACCGGTTCCGCTGCCAATATCCAATACACGTTTGCATGAAGGAGGGAGTGTGGTCCATGCTCCTTGAATACAGGCAACCTCGCTCACCTTCTGCGCGCACTTGTCTTGTCGAATTAGGAATTGTTTAAATTGGAAACTCATAATGATTGTCGTGCAGACTGCGTAAGTTATCGGGTATCAAATGTTCTGGCAAGCTTGATTGGGAATTTAAAAACTGCTTCGTGCGCTGGCGGTTTCCTCCATGCCTGCAAATTCATTATTCAGGTATTTATAATAACCGGTGATGGCTATCATGGCGGCGTTGTCTGTGCAATATTCAAACTTTGGAATGAAGTAATTCCATTTCTGTTTGACGGCCGTTTCCTGAATGGCTTTTCGAAGTCCGCTGTTAGCGCTAACACCGCCAGCGATACAAATATCTTTAATGCCAGTTTCCTTGCTTGCCTTAATCAGTTTTTTGATCAGTATGGAGATGATGGTATGTTGTATTGAAGCGCATAAATCATTCAGGTTCTTTTCGATGAAGTTTTCATCTTTCTTTTTCTCTGCCTGCAGGAAATACAGGATGGATGTTTTTACACCTGAAAAACTGAACCCATATCCTTCAATATTCGGTTTGGCAAAGGTAAAGGCCGAGGGATTACCCAGTTGCGCATAGTTATCTATCAAGGGGCCGCCTGGATAAGGGAGCCCCAACATTTTGGCCGATTTGTCGAATGCTTCACCGGCAGCATCATCCAATGTTTCTCCAAGTACCACCATGTCTAAAGGTGCATTGCATTGAATGATTTGGGTATGACCGCCGCTGACAGTCAGGCACAAAAAAGGGAAAGAAGGTTTTTTGTCCGCAATCAAATTGGATAATACATGAGCTTGCATATGATTGACAGCAATGGTAGGAATGCCCATGGCCTGCGCGAAGGACTTGGCAAAACCGCCACCAACGAGTAAGGAACCAATCAGACCCGGACTTTGCGTATAGGCCACGGCATTGATATCGTGTTTTGAAATGCCGCTTTGTACAAACGCTTCTTCCACTACTGGTACGATGTGCCTAATATGAAGTCTGGAGGCCTCCTCCGGCATCACGCCACCATATTTTTCATGAACTGTTTGGGTGTAGATCACATTGGATAATACCTTGCCGTCTTCTAATACGGCAGCGCTTGTTTCATCGCACGAACTTTCGATAGCTAAGAGTCTTATAGGAGAAGGCATATATAGAGGGGTAAGTTGTAAGGAATCAGGCGTAAGTGGAGAGTGGCAGAACAAAAATTTACGTGTCTGGTCAATGAGAGTCGAAACACGAACTTCATAACACGGCACTACTTATTCCTTACGACTTTGACCTTACTCCGGAACTGAGTTTACCAGCGAAGGATACGTACCAGATGGCGTTTAGGCTTTATCTTTTTTTCAGTGTTTTTATTATAGCTCAACTGATCTTCCTTAGGCGTGTCATAGCTTTTTAGACACAACTTGATATTCAGTTTTCCCAGACGTTGCTTTTTATAGAACTTCTCATACAAATGATCGATTTCACGTTCATCGGTTTTGATGACCATTCTGGCTTTATCAGTGATGAAATGAATAAGCAGGGAATCCCATTCAATTGAATCAATAACACCTGTGAGGGTCAGTGTGCCGTAATAAACATTGGCGTCAAAATCAATATGGGTGCAGCATTCTTTGCCGGTGTGCTGGATATTGTCCTCGTCGATATAGCGGTAAGTCTGCTTGTCGCAGGTATAAAAGGTAGCCGAAGCGTGGTCGTAGATACCGCAAATCGAAGGTTGCCCCGGCAACTGATATTCAGAAAAGAAATTTGGGTCTACCACATCAATATCAATTTTATCATACCCAAGAGTATACGTATCTTGCGCAAAAGCGAGAAAACAAATCAATGAGAAAACCAATAACAACAAGCCTTTTTTCATGTTTTTGAAAAATTATCTAACAAATATAGACATTCCATCGTCATGTGGTAGTAAAATGGAGAAGAATTATCTATTTTGCCCCTTATAAACAAAAAAACTCATTTCACAATTAAACAAAAAATCAAAATGAACAGAATTATTTCAGCCTTAATTATAGCCGTAATTACCATCAGTAGTATTACGTCTTGTAAAAAGAAAAGTAAACCGGATATTACGGTAACCATTCCGTACACGAAGGCAAAAGTGCTTCCGGCTATAGATACGCCTTACAACATTATCTCATTACCAATAGAAATTACAGATACGTTCGCTACTCAGGTTGATGCTTATTTGAACACGTATGCGGGAGGTATATCGAAATCAAAAATAAAAACCTTGACGGCAGAAACCATGAATGTGCTGGTTGACAGTTCCACTGCGCAGACTTTGAATTTTGTAGATGATTCAGTTAAAATATATGTAGACACATATGGCGGAACCAACCCAGTATTGGTTGCTTACAAAAAAGGGATTCCGGCAAATTCAAAAAGCATCGATTTTGACATCATCAAAACGGATATTAAAGACTTATTCTATGCGCCTTACATGCAAGTGACTTTGAAATTCAACACCAAAGCCAATGAAAAAGTACTTGCGGGAGCCTATTTTATCTCAAATTTTTCGTTTAAGGTTGTTGCTGACGGGAATTGATTCTTTTGTTCCTTACTGAATGAACAAGGTGTCTGTATTTGCAGACACTTTTTTTATAATCAGAATCATAATTTGATGATGACGCCGCCCTGAATGACCGCCTCAGGTACGAAATATTTATTAAACAATAACCAGGCCTTTCCTATACCAAGTTCAGCAAACATCCCGAGATGCCGGGTAACAGAAAATCGAGACGCCGCCGTAAGATCAAATGTATAAGGTCTAGGGAAACTGTATCTGACTGAGAATTGGTTATATGGAGCCAAGGTATAGGTCTTAAATTTTATTATTGAGTATCCAATACCGAACCCTGAATACCAATCGAATCTTTTGGTGACTTTGAAATGATAGTTAGTCCTTAGAGTCGCAGAAAACTCCGTGGCTTTGACGCCATATTCATAAGGCCTGTTTCCATGGATGGTTGGATCATAACCATCTTCCATCCAGGATAATTGAGTTCTGTTATAGGCCGTATTAATACCCACACTGATTCTATTGGAGATCAAATATTCAGCCTTCAGCAAAAAAGGGCCCTGTCCTTTCACAGACAATTGATTTCGGTCTGTTTTATTTTTCAAATACACCCTGATTATACTGGGAAATCCGTATCCTGCAGAAACGATAATATTGCCTTTATGAACATTAGAAGTACGCTTGCTCCTTATGGTTTTTTCTTTCGCAGATAAGCCAAAGGCGGATACGAATACTATCAATATGCCAACTAAATATTTCTTCATGAATTGAACTTATCCCGCAAGGTAATAAAATATTTCCAACGTGATAAAAGGATGAATGACATGGATATCCGTTTCTTTTTTCTAATCTTGCAGAAAGTAATCACAATGAAACGGACCGTATTAATCACAGGCGCAACCAGCGGTATAGGTAAAGCCATTGCTGAAAAGTTTGCCCGTGAAGGATTTCAGATAGTATTTAACAGTATCGATGAAGATGGTGAAGAAATCGCCAGACAAATCGCTAGCCGATATCAGATCAATCATCTTTATGTTCATGCCGATGTCACTGACAAAGGAGCGATGGCAGAAATGATTACTGAGGCATCTGCTCAATTTGGTAGCATTGACATCCTGATCAATAATGCCGGTATACAATTCGTTTCGGCTATTGATGAATTTCCTGACGAAAAGTGGGATGCTATCATAGCTGTCAATTTGAGTTCAGCCTTTCATCTGACCAAAGCGGTCTGGCCTCTAATGAAAAAGAACAAGTTCGGTCGTATCATCAATATCGCTTCTGCTCATGGCCTGGTAGCTTCCGAATTCAAAAGTGCCTATGTGGCTTCAAAACACGGTCTCATAGGTTTTACAAAAGCAATCGCATTGGAAGGCGCTCCTTTGGGAATCACCTGCAATGCCATTTGTCCGGGTTATGTGCATACTGCCATCGTCGACAATCAAATCAACAATCAGATGAAACTTCATCACATGACCAAGGACGAAGTGATCCAACAAGTGATGTTGGGCAAACAGGCGATCAAGGAATTCATCCCAGCTGAATTGGTCGCTGACGCTGCCTTCTTTTTAGCAAATGAAAATGCCAGAACCATCACGGGCATTTCATTTCCGATTGATGGCGGCTGGACCGCTGAATAAATCACAAGCGCATCGTTCACACACTACACATTCTAACTCCCCAACCAACATGTATATCAATAAATTAGCCGACGTCAATACGATCAGATTGCATTATATCGAATACGAAAGTTACAAACCCCAACTTCTCTTGCTTCATGGCCTGACAGCCAATGCACATTGTTTTGAAGGTCTTATACAGGCCGGTCTGACCAATCACTTTTCTATCATCAGTGTTGATCAGCGAGGACGAGGTCTTAGCAGCCAATCTGCCACTACCTTCAGTATCGAAGACCATGCGTTAGATATTATTGGCTTGCTCGATTTATTACAGATCGAAACGATAATTATAGCCGGTCATTCATTCGGTGGACTGATGGCAAGTTATCTGGCTTTTCATTATCCTAAACGTTTTGAAAAAGTCATCTTACTGGATGCCGCACCAGAAATGAATCCCCGGACACCCGAAATGCTGGCTTCCACATTAAGCCGTTTAGACAAAACATTTTTATCTTTTGAAACGTATTTGGATGGCATCAAAGCGGCACCTTTCATGACGTTCTGGGATCAAGCCATGCTTGATTATTATCAGGCCGATATCGTAACAAATGAAGATGGAAGCGTTTCACCAAGAAGCCGTCTTGCGGATATTATTGAAGTTGCAAAGGCTGTTGCGCAACAAGATTGGAAGACTTGTTTCTCGCAAATGAATCAATCTTCCTTATTGATTGTTGCCCTGGATAATTACACATTAGGTGAACCATTACTTCCGGTGTACAAAGCGAAAGAGATCGTCGATCAGATGAAGGCATGTCGTTACGCCGAGGTTGACGGAAATCATCATACCATGCTGTACGGAAAAGGCGCGGCAAAGATTGTTGAAGAGATTGGTAGATTTCTGAAGGTCTGATTGTATAAGTAGTAAGGCCTGGCAGGATTGGCGTTTTGGCAAAGAAGACATATGTGTTCATCATATCAAAAAGAATTTTCAACCGCAGACTTCTTCTTTAACGCAGACAAAAATTATTGAGATATTTCCAAATCCTCCGGGAAGAAAAAATTTCGTGAGTTTTCCTGAAGAAGTGATCATTTAAAAAGCTATACTGATCAATAGGTTAGGTCAGCAGACTTCCATCCCTTTTTCTGTCAATGGAAACTATTTGAATACTTGCAATATTACCTCTTTTACCGATGGAGTGTATACACTTCAACTTTACTCAGCATATCAAGACTACAGCTGCAAAGTGATGAAAGAATAATAGGTACTTCATAATACGAAACTTTGGGTTAGTTTTATAACTCATTAACGTTCGCCGAGACATGCGAAGTTTACATTTGAAAAAACAATAAAATGAAAAAGGCACTTATAGCACTATTGATTGCTTCATCAATAATGACAGCACAAGCCCAGAGTTTAAACCAGATTATTAAGAAAGCCGATAAGGTGTTGAATAGCTCAACGCAGAATAATGGCAATACCGGGAAAACAAATGGTAGCGGTTTACTTGGCGCGAATCTGTCCAATACCGAAATCGTCAATGGATTGAAAGAGGCCTTGAATGTTGGAACAAAAAATGCCTCGGCAAAGCTCAATAAGACGAATGGTTTTTTCAGTAATCAATTGATAAAAATATTGTTGCCACAAGAAGTGAAGAATATTGAAAGTACGTTACGCTCTTTCGGCTTTAACAGTCTTTGCGATCAATTGATCATGAGTTTGAACAGAGCAGCCGAAGATGCCTCAGGAAAAGCCATTCCGATTTTTGTCAACGCAATTACTTCAATGTCAATTACGGATGGTCTAAACATTCTCCGTGGTGGAAATAATGCAGCGACAGAATTTTTGAAGCGGACTACCACCGCAGCCCTGACCAGTGCCTTCCGTCCCGTGATTGAAAGTTCATTGGGCAAGGTAAATGCCACAACCTATTGGAATGAAGTATTTAAAACGTATAACAAACTTCCGATTGCCAAAAAGAAAGTCAATACAGATCTGACAGGATATGTAACAGAAAGAGCATTGAATGGGTTGTTCATTACTGTGGCTGAAGAAGAAGCCAATATAAGAAAAAATCCTGCCGCTCAGGTGACAGGATTATTACAAAAGGTTTTCGGCGGGAAATAGTCCCTGATTATTTTTTCTTGAATTTCTCTATGGCATGTTTTGTAAAGGCGCTTAGAACGAGTTTGCCACTCATGCCAGCACGTTCATCCAATAAAGAATCCCAGTGTTCGGTCCCTTTCCAGAATACTTTTTTCAGCATCGCCATCGCTTCCGGATTGCTATGTGCAAGTTTATCAGCCAGATGCTGTATCGCATCATCCAATTCAGCAACGGTCTTATAGATTTCGGAATATAATGAATGCTTCTTAGCCCATTCGGCACTGCGCCATTCAGTGGCATCCATGGCCAGTTGGGAGAAACTTGAAGTTCCCATTTTTCGTTCTACCGCAGGACCAACTACAAACGGTCCTATGCCTACGGCGAGTTCGCTTAGCTTTACAGAAGCGCTTTCAGTAGCAATAGTGTAGTCGCAAGCTGAGGCCAATCCTACGCCACCGCCAACGGCTTTACCATGTACACGACCTATCACAAACTTATGTGACTTACGAATCGCATTGATGACATGAGCGAAACCAAGAAAGAACTTTTTGCCGTCGGCTTCGTCGTTGATAGCGATCAGTTCATCAAAACTGGCTCCGGCACAAAAGGCACCTTCACCGGCAGAACGGAGCACGATCACTTTCACCCGTTCATCCTGACCTGCCTTATCAATAGCAGCAGCCAGACTGTGTAATATGTGGCCTGGTAATGAATTGCTGGCGGGATGAAAAAATTCTATGGTCGCAATGCCATGATCCAGTTCAGTGGTTACATATCCATTTGAATGGTCCTTCATAATGTGAGTGTTTTAGTATTGTAAATATAATGATTCACTTGCTTCGCTGCCAGTTTTTTGCCTATTTCTTGTCTGCAATTTATCTTGTTTTAAACGTGTAAAAGAGCTGTTTGTTACGAAAGAATTGACCTCATTTCCTGCGATACAAAGTTGCTTAATTCTTTTACATTTTCATCTGAAAAGTCAAAGACGATACCTGCAGTCTTGTATAATTCTTTTAAGGTGATGGTATACCCCTTACTGAGAGCAAGCATATAATTGTCCAGCGTTTTTTCCTGATCTTTCTTATATTCTTTCCACATGGCCAGTGCACCAAGTTGAGCGATGCCGTATTCAATATAATAGAAAGGCACTTCGAAAAGATGCAATTGTTTTTGCCATAAGATGGAACGGTTATGTTCGAGCCCATCCCAATTGATATTCTTCGGCGAGAATTCTGTATGGATCTCAAGCCATGCATTCTTTCGTTCTTC
>CAIQUX010000200.1 GCA_903875055.1 uncultured Bacteroidota bacterium | reverse complement strand
GAAAATAGTATGAGCACTCCAGAGCTTGGGTAGTGGAGTAGTGTTGGGTAGCTATAAGATACATGGTATTGTAATTTCAAGCTTTGTAGATAGTAATATTTCTAAAGGAAGTATCTATATGGAAGATGAAAGCGGCCGAGGTATCAATATCTATTATGGCGGCACTATCGCATATAAATTAGGTGATTCATTATCTGTTGATGTGACAAGCGATTCGTTAATCGTATACAAAGGTATTTTAGAAGTGAAAAAAGTGGCTGCTAAAACAACCACTCTGGGTACCTCTAAGACCATTACTCCTGCTATTGTGACCTTAGCTCAATTGACCGCAGACATGAATAATACGGTTTATAAAGAGCGACTTTATGAAAGTGCTTTAATCAAAGTGGTTGGCTGTACCATTTCTGGCACACCGGCAACATACGGCGATGCAGGTAACGCCGGAAGAACGATAACTGATGCAACAGGTAGTTTCATCTTATATTGCCGAAATGCACCACCTTTTAACACGACTAACTATGCGACTGGAATTGTCAATATCACAGGCATTTCATCAAAGTACAATACAACGAATCAACTTCTGATTAGAAAAGTATCTCTTGACATCCAATAAATCATTCAGACAAAACTTAAAAATATAACATGAGAAAATTAGTATTACTATCCCTTTTAACGCTGGCTTTCGGGTATAAGCCATACGCGCAAGTAGTTATCACAAACTTAGCGCCCTATACACAAAATTTTGATGCATTATCAAACGATACAAATTTCAGTATAACACATTCAATCACACCGCTGACAGGTTGGGCTATTTTTGAAAGAGGCTCAAGCGGCGCTGTAGATCAACAATATAAAGTCAGTAATGGCTCCAGAAATAATGGAGAGACGTATAGTTATGGTGATTCATCTTCCACGGACAGAGCATTAGGAAGTCTGGCATCCGGAACTAATCTGCCATCATTCGGTGTGGTTTTTCAAAATAATACAGGAGGTAGTATTACTGGCCTTACAATCTCGTATAAAGGAGAACAATGGCGTTCAGGAGACACCTCAACCACATTGATCGATTCATTAATATTTGAATATTCTACTACAGCGACTGGTATCAATGATTCTGCTGCTGCATGGAATCCAATTTCCTCTTTAATGTTCAACTCCCCTAACATGGTTATTACTACTGCGGGGCCACTGAATGGAAACATTGCACCTAATTTTACCAATAAATCGGGTTCTATTTCTGTACTTATCCCTACTGGTGGTAAAATTTCATTACGATGGAGAGATATCAATAAAGCAGGAAGCGATGACGGACTTGCCATCGATGACCTGACAGTTAATTTTTCATCAAGTGGGAATCCGAAGCCTTCAATCATAGCATTTACACCGGCCGACGATGCAAATCTGGTTAGTCCTACAGTGACTAATCTTACTATGACCTTCGACCAGAATGTTATATCTGGAACTGGCAATATCACGCTGAAAAACTTGACCGATGTCTCACAACAAACTATCGCAGTCAGTTCAACTTCTATTGCCGGTGCTGTAGTCACTGTTCCTGGTATCATTCTAATATCAGGTAAACAATATGCTGTCAATTTTGATAGTACATGTTATACCAGTAGTGCTTCTTCAAATTCTTATGGCATTTACGACAATACCACTTGGAATTTTTCTACACAACCAAACGGATTGTTTGATGTAAAAGCGAATAACCTCGAGATGCATATGATAGGAAATAATGCCATTTCATTCAACTTAGCTAACAATGAAATTCTTTCACTTTCAATTGTTGATTTGAATGGCAAATTGGTTAGCCGTCAAATTGTAAATGGTCATACAGGAGAAAATACAATTTCTCTGACTAATCAATCGTTGGTGAGCGGAATTTATTTCGTGTGTGTTGCAAATTCATCGACCAAAGGGAGTGTAAAATTCAACAAACAATAATTTAAACGTATTTTCGTTTATAAGCCGCCCTTAATCGGGCGGTTTTTTTATGAACTTCACTGACGTCACAAGAAATAGTTGGGATAAAAAGACAACTATCTTATTTACGATGTAGTATATTTAACTTTTAACAACCCGGTGTTACAACAATATCTAAATTGGAAATCGACCTTGGTACTGATAGCGGTAG
>CAIQUX010000199.1 GCA_903875055.1 uncultured Bacteroidota bacterium | reverse complement strand
TCGAATTCAAATAATACACCCTTGTCAGCCACACCGCCATAGGCAGTCAATCCATATAACTTACCATTCAACGCTTTCACCAGGGTTCCATTCCCGTAAGCGCCGTTCGTATTGTCAAAGTCATATTTGTCAGTAACAAAATGCGTATTGACATCATATTCATAGATCATACCAAACCCATTAGCCCCTCCGCCTGCAGCCAGACCATACAACTTACCGGGCTGTATCTCAACGAGTGAACAAAAAGCTCCATTTACTCCTATCGGGAAATTATAGACGCTATTTAATGCATGGGTGATATAATCATATTCATAGATCATGGCCCCCAGTAAGGCACCTGGACTCGGATAAGTGGTTCCATAGAACTTGCCATTGGAAGCCAGTACCATCGAGGATCCTGCATAGCTGGTTGTACCATTGGTTGCTTTTTTTGTGAAGGTGTTAGCGACATAATCGTATTCATAAATATTCAGGTTGTTACTTGGGGCATAGTTGCTGCTCATCTCTTCCGCTGTTGCTGCACCGTATAGCTTGCCGTTCGGGGCTTCAATCATGGAGCCTAAAGGACAGTAATAAGTAGAGGCATCGATGGCATCCACTTTCTTTGTGATCGTATTACCCAACGGATTGTACTCAAAAATAAAACCGGGGCGGCCAAAGAGTGAATCACCGGCACCTCCTTCATGCGTGGTGCCATAGAGTTTACCGTTTCCGGCCATCACGAGGGCACCAGTCGGAGCCCTGCCATCATAAGGCTGGTTAAAGGAAAGTTTCTTAATCAAACTGTTACTAGCCGGGTTATATTGAAACAAGGTGCCGTAATAACCTGACCCGCCAAATTGTGTCATTCCATATAATTTGCCATCACTGCCTTGTATCAGGGAACCGGTCGGGTTTTTGCCATAGCTATTCGCGTTAGATGAAAAATCATATTTCTTAGCATATACATTCAACAAATAGTCATATTCAAAAATGGTCCCTTCATCATAACCTATGTTACCGGAAGAGTATGATGTCAAACCATACAACTTACCATTTGTTGCTTCGAACAATGAACCTGTGGGATAATTTCCATCGATGGTGAAATCATATTTCTTTTGAAACTGATTGGTGATATAATCAAACTCAAACAAGGCCCCCCTGTCAGCGATCCCGCCTGCACTGGTCATGCCATATAACTTCCCATTGCCCGCCAGTATCAGGCTACCCATAGGGAAGGACCCATTGATAGCATCAAAATCGTGTTTATTGGTGTAGGTATTGGTCACGATATCATACTCGAAAATGACCCCATTCCCATTCCAGGCCGCTGTACCTCCGCCTGATGTCATCCCATACAATTTACCATTGGGAGCCTGTATCAGGGAGCCATACGGACCGCTACCGGTTGTATAGGTCAGGTCGATTTTTTTAGTGAGGATATTCGTGGCATAATCATATTCAAAAAGTACCCCCAATTCGTTGCCCCCTCCTGAATAGGTCAAGCCATAGAATTTCCCGTTCGATGCCAGTAACAAATCTCCACGGGCTGATGCTCCATTCAAACCATCGAAGTCGATCTTTGTGGTATAGGCGTGCGTAATGGGATCATATTCAAAAAGTACCCCCGAATTGAAGGCCCCGCCCTGGTAGGTCATCCCCAGCAATTTGCCATTTGGCGCCACAGTCAGCGATCCCATGGGCGATTGACCATGGATACCATCAAAGTTGTAAAGTTGCTCATAGATGCCGGTCGATAGTTCGTAGCTGAATAGAGCTCCCTTAATGTATTTACCACCTCCCCAGGTCATACCATAGAGTTTGCCATTCAATTCAACAAAATGGGAATACCCCGGTTGCTGGGCAGTATATTCCTTAAAGTGAAACACCTGGCTAAAACTGGTATCACCGGGTGCATTGCATAGGATACTGCCTTCCGTATTAGGATAGGCACCCACCATAAACCCATTGGTAATGGGTGCAATCAGGGTCGTTTGTGCGAATGATGGAACATACCAACAACACAGTATGCTCATGAAACATGCGATGGTTTGTTGAATTCCTTTGCTGGCTTTGTGATGGCTGTTCATAATGATTTGATTGAATTTATATTTCCCGCTATTGAAAATTGTATTCAGCGAAAAGTTCCATACAAAGGTGCGAGCAAAGATCGGCGGCTACAATATAACATTTCTTATAGGGCAATCCCGAACACGGCAAACGTAGAAGGTATTCGGATAAATGGGATAACCGAAACAGCGATCTATCATAAAGGCTCCTGCCTACTTCCTCCCTTCCAGAAACTTGTTGATCGCTTCAGTGCGGTTGCTGACATGCAGCTTGCCGTATATATTATGAATATGCTGAGTGACTGTTCCTGTTGTGATAGTCATCTTCGTTGCAATTTCCTTATATAAAAATCCTTTCGACAAGAGAAGCAAGATTTCGTTTTCTTTCTTTGTCAGTAAATCCAATACAGTCTTTTTCTGGTTGAAACGTGCCAGCACTTTGCGTGCGATACTCATACTCATTGGTGCACCACCGGCATGAAGTTCCCTGATGGCATCCACCAGTTTCTCATGAACATGCTTTTTAAGAATATAGCCGTTGGCTCCAACTGCCAAGGCATCAAAGATCTTTTCATCGTTTTCATAGATCGTAAAAATCATGAACTGCGTATGATGACAATCATCGGTCAGACTTCTGATACATTCTATCCCGTTCATCCCCGGCAAATTGATATCCATAATCACAATATCAGGTTGTTCCTTCCTGATTGATGGAATGCTGTCTTCTGCATTATCAAAAGAAGCAAGTAACAATAAATCATCTTCCTGCTCAATGATGCGCGTGATGGTCTGAACGATTTCCTTTGTATCTTCTACGATGATGATAGTGATCATGACTAAATTATAATGGTTTGTAATGGAAAAATAAATTCTGCTCTTGTACCATAATGATCGCTATCTACAACAAAGCGGCCGCCAATTTGTTTGCTTCGTTTTTCGAAATTAGACAAACCATTCCCGTTTGCCTTTTGTTCTGCGATGTCAAAGCCTTTTCCGTTGTCAGCAAGCGAAATCTTCAAATCATTTTCATCAAGTTCAATCAACAGTTTCACATTCGATGCAGAAGCATATTTGATAGTATTATGAATAAATTCCTTGACGATCAGATAGATATGCCGTCTTACCTGATGACGGATCTTCATATCCTTCATATCTTCAGGCATCTGGGCAATCAGTTCTATATCGGTCTTCTCCAACATTTCAGCCGATTGAGATTTCAGCCGATAAATAAAATCTTCTAATGATTCCTCATTTTCCTGCAAGGTCCAGATGATATCGTTGAGATTATCAATCAGATCATTACTATGCTCAATAATTTTACTAATCTGATTTTGTTGCATACCGTCGATAACCGTATTCTTCAAATCTTCGCTCAGGTATCTGATTTTTGTCAGCCCCAATCCAAGATCGTCATGCATTTCGCCTGCAATGCGTGCCCGCTCATAAAACAAGGCTTGCTGCCGTTTCAGTTTTTCGTTAAAATAATACCAAAGCAAGAAGATGATGAACGAAACAAGAATGATGATCATCAACAATTTAAACCACCAGCTTGCATACCAATATTCTGCAATTGAAAAATAAATACATTTCTCCCCTGCTATAATCCGGTTAGTCGCAGGATGTATTCCACGTAAACTTAATTTATAATCACCAGGTTTCAAATTAGCGAAGGCTATACTGTTGTTATCATGTAACTGTTGCCAATCTCCTTTTCCATTATACAATAATTTATATTGAAAGTTGTTGCTTGTCTGACTGACAGAGCTCTGCATTACGAATGAAAACCGGATACTGTTTTCATCATGTTGTAATTTAATTTGTTCGTTGCCATTAAAGTAACAGGGTGATGAATTCACCCACATGGCATCAATGAAGAATCTGGGCAACGATGAAAACGTGGTTGACAGAAGTTCACTTGTTTTCAATCGGTATATTTTCCCTGGTCCGTCGAAATAGATGGTTGAATCTTTACTTTTGATGTAAAGATTCGTTTTAGTAAAATCGGTGAAGGGTAATCCGTCCCTTTCTGTAAACGTGACAAACTTTCGACTGGATGCCACGTAACATGTCAGACCTTTTGGTGTAGCGAACCACAAATTGTTTTTATCATCAGTACACATCGAAAGTATGATATTACTTGGCAGCCCATCTTCAATTCCATATTGGATACCGCTCTTTGAATTCAGATTATATTTAATCAATCCTTCCTGCTCGATTGAAATCCATATATTCTCTTCATTATCCTTACACAAGGCAAGTATTCCACCAACACTATTGCGATGTATATGAAGCAGACTATCTAAATTCCATTCGGTAAAAACTTCCTTGTCATTATTCCATACGAGCAGATTTGATCTTCGATTAGCTGAAAAATAAATGGTCCCTTTTCTGTCTTCAACCGCATTTTGAACATAGTCGAATGAACAAAGTGATGGTGAAGTACTTTTGGTATATTGTATAAGCCCATTGTCTTTAGCCTTTTGCCGTAAGATACCTTGTCCTTTGTTCATACTATACCAGACGTCACCTTGTTTGCTTTGATAGACGAGTGTCACCATATCGGCTTCATGGCAAAACGGTTTAAGAAAAACTGGTGTCGTAATTGTTTTGATC
>CAIQUX010000198.1 GCA_903875055.1 uncultured Bacteroidota bacterium | reverse complement strand
TTCTCAGAGAAGAATTCGGCGCCTTTGCATGAAGATATGGTGAAGACATCGGCAGGTGCCATGATGCAAATCACCTTCTGTCGTGAAAAGAACCTTAGTTATATCCTCGAGACCCTGAAGATGAATGGTGTTAAAATATTTTCATCCGACTTGAAAGCGACAAGATCATTGATGGATATCGATTTCAAAACACCTTGTTGTCTGGTCCTAGGTGCCGAGGAAAAAGGGATTTCGCGGGCTACACAGGAGCAATGCGATGAAACTTTCATTATTCCTATGCAGGGTAATTTCGATAGTTTCAATGTATCCGTGGCGGCTGGTATCATCTGTTTCGAAGCCATGAAACAGAGAATGGCATAAAGGAAAGTATTTTCTTAACTTTTTTATTGAGTTCTAGCTGGTCGTTATGTGATGACAGCCGCATCACTGATTGACTTGAATCGGCGATACTCTTTCCTTGAAATGGTGCGATAATGTAGATGGTTCAGGTCTTATAGAACGCATTTTCTATTCTGTAAATGAAAGTTTGCAGTTCTGAAATTAATTTCTATCTTACTCCGAAATTATACTTCATTATGGGTCTATTTGTCAAAAAATCACTCGATAAGCTGTTAGCTGAGTCGCAGGAAATGGGAGAACACACATTAAAGCGATCCTTAGGGTCGGGTGCCTTGCTGGCATTAGGTATAGGAGCCATCATCGGTGCCGGTATCTTTGTGCGTACAGCGGCAGCAGCCGGTAATCATGCCGGTCCTGGTGTGATGATCTCGTATATCATTGCCGGTATCGGATGTGCATTTGCGGGTTTATGTTATGTTGAATTTGCCTCCATGATACCGATAGCCGGTAGCGCGTATACGTATTCGTATGCGACCATGGGTGAACTGATTGCCTGGATCATAGGTTGGGATCTTATACTAGAATATGCCTTGGGGGCTGCTTGTGTGGCCATAGCCTGGAGTGAGTATCTGAATAAACTATGGGAGTTTTGTTTTAATAAATCGATTCCCTATGAAATCTGTCATTCGCCTTTTCAAACGCAGATGATTGATGGAGTATCCACAGGTGTTCATGGCATTATTAACATACCTGCATTGTTTATTTTGGCTATGCTCACATTGATATTGATCAGAGGAACCAAGGAGTCAGCAAATTTCAATTCAGTTATTGTTATCATAAAAGTGATCATTGTATTAGTCTTTATTGCTCTGGGTTGGCATTTCATTCGTCCTGAAAATCATGCTCAGATCATCCCTACAAATATTGGAGAGGAAAAATTAATGAATGGCGAAATTGGCTTTTTTGATTTCTTTAAAAATTATTGGGGGGCCTATGGATTATCAGGTGTGTTGAAAGGAGCAGGTATTGTCTTTTTCGCTTACGTTGGTTTTGATGCAGTAAGTACTGCTGCACAAGAGGCAAAGAATCCACAAAAAGGTATGCCTATAGGTATTTTAGGATCACTGGCGTTTTGTACTGTATTGTATATACTCTTCTCTTATGTATTAACCGGAGTAGCCAATTACAAAGATTTTAGCAGTACAGGTCCCGGTAACGAAGCAGCTGTGGCTTATGCTATTAAGCATTATATGGTAGGTTATGGTTGGTTAGAAGTCTTAATTACTGTGGCCATTCTTGCAGGTTTTTCATCTGTGATATTGGTTATGTTATTAGGCCAATCACGCGTCTTTTATTCGATGAGTAAAGATGGATTGTTGCCAAAAACTTTTTCTGAAATACATCCAAAATTCAAGACACCGGCCAAAGCCAATATGTGGTTGTTTTTATTAGTAGGTATTTTTGCCGCTTTTATACCTGGTGAAGTGGTTGGAGACATGTGCAGTATTGGAACTTTATTTGCCTTTATTTTAGTTTCAGCAGGTGTTATTATTATGCGTAAAACAAACCCTGACACACCACGTCCATTTCGTGTAGCCATGGTGCCATTAATTCCAATATTAGGTATTGTGGTTTGTGGGCTCATGATTGTTGGTTTAGGGGCTGATAATTGGATCAGATTATTTGTTTGGCTTATCGTCGGATTTATCATCTATTTTGGTTATAGCCGAAAACATAGTAAACTTAGAAATGACCAATAGAAGTTAATTCATGATTCTTAATCAAGTACGACATTTTGATTTAGGGTTGTATTATTTACTCACGTAATTCTTTGAGCTGATTATATCTGTAAGGTTTCATTTTCCTTGGGCTATTTAGATCTTACGATAGTTTGAAAGACTCCTACCTCTACTTACTCCTTTATCAAGAATTGACCGAATTCTATATGGTATCATTTGATCATTCAAAATTAATTTAAGTTTTAACTCAATGGTGCATTGGTTTAGGTAACAGCCTATTCTTTTTATTGCATTTTCATGACAACCAATAACCTAAGATATTCGTCTTGCCATTATACTTTTGTAAACATTAAAATATAAAAAATGAAAAAAATTTCCTTGATTGCCCTTTTGATTGGTCTGTTTATTCACTGGCAGGGCCAAGCTCAGGTTTATGTATTGGGTGATATTACAGCCCTCTCGAATATCATGGCATTCCATGATTCAACACAATGTGCCTCGTTTGCCAACGAATCATACAATTTCACCATCACAAATTCATTTATGGGTGATGAAATCATCATCAAAGACCAATCGACTGGTAATGTGATGGCGTCCAGTATCAATACCACAGGTGTTAATCCATGGACGGTGACGTTGACACCGATGTCGCTTCAGCCTGTTGTTCCGGATAATATGATCAGTGGCGGATTTGCCATGTTCTCCGGCATACCTATGAAATTTATCAATGGCAGCGATACTATTTTCAATGTCGTCAATTTATATCAATTACCTGTTTCGAATCCTTGTACGTATGGCAACGTTTCTGGTAAGATATATATTGATAATAATAGCGATTGCGCCTTCAATACCGGCGATGTGGCCCTTCAATCGGTTCCGGTTACTG
>CAIQUX010000197.1 GCA_903875055.1 uncultured Bacteroidota bacterium | reverse complement strand
GGCAGGGCCTGAAACACCATTCGTTTTGGTGGCTTGCGCCATTGATATCATCGGACAGATAAGGCAGAACAGATAGGCAACATATTTCTTCATGTCGTTATAAATTGAGGCACTAAGATAGAGAATAATCTTGAACAGCCTTGGCCTTTCCATTGTTATGAAAGTCGTTTGTACTAAATGATTTTCACCTGGCTGATGAGTATTTCAGTTTCTCCGAGATCAAGCATGGCATTGATCAGGCTGATTTTTTCATACGCTAGTAAACCCTCAAGTGGTATATTTCTTTCTAGTAATCGGCCTTCATCAAGCAAGGCTTGTCGTTTGGTCCCTTTTAATAATGGAATTGCAGGTGTATGCCATTCGGTGCCATTCCATAGAGCGATATTGCTGAAGGTTGTATCAGTAAGTATTCCGTTCTTAACATAGATGACATCTTGATTGGTACCAATTCTTTCTTCTGCAGCTTTGAAAACCTTACGGTCGACATATTTATGTTCATACGAAATGCTATTTTCATGTACGATCAGCAATTGATGAATTTCTTTTTTCGTATATGGCGAAAATTCAAGGACCTGTCCATCAGCATCATACAATACCTTGCATTTGTAAAGTTCCTCAGTGCTCTGTTTATTCAATTGATTAATCAGTCCATCAGTGGATCTTTTCCGACCCCATAACGCCATACAGGTACGTTGCATCCGTTCAAGATGATACGTGAGATTGTAATAATGATGACCCACCACTTTGATTGATTCAAAAACCTGGTACATATATCTTGTCGCTTAGTTCCTGAAATTCTTTTTCTGCGTCACTATGGAAAGTGATACCACCACCACTTTTATACACAAGACTTTTTCCTGAAGCGGTCTGTTTATTTTCAATGAACCGTATCAATACACAACTATCGATATTGGTTCCATCAAAATAAAAGGCTGTTCCTGTATAAAATCCGCGTTCATATCCTTCGGCTTCCCGGATGATTTCAATTGTCTTTTTTTTGGGTGCACCGCTGATGGATCCCGCGGGAAGCAATGTGAATAAAATAGTACCTAAATGGTCAAGATAATTTTCAGGTAATTTGCCTTCAATCTGTGAACTGACTTGTAACAATGTTTTTTCTGAGGTTGTAATCGTATCGATATAACGGAACTTTTTTACGGTGACATCGGTCGACACCATACTTAGATCATTTCTGATCAGATCAACAATCGTATAATGTTCTGCAACTTCTTTTGGGTCAAGTAGCAATGTTTGCTCGGCATTGGGGAACGACGCATCGATGGTGCCTTTCATCGGAAATGAGCGGATGATATGGCCTTCCGTCTGAATAAAGGTTTCAGGCGAAAAACACACCCATTCATCCTTGTATCTGATTTTATATTTCGCAACAGCTGAAGTATAAATTTCATCCAGTGATGCCTCGCATTCTATCGGTGTTTCGCAGGTGAGGTTGGTTAAAAATGTATTCCCGCGTGTAATATGATACTTGACCAAATCGAATTTTCTCTGATATGCACTTCGATCAGACATAAACTTATTGAGCTTGACCTTGTGCGGCTTGCTTGATTTTATCTTAGTTCGGTAGCTTGGAAAATTGATTTCGATATCTTCTTTTTCAAACTGATCTAATGAAAAAAAACGAGGATTAAGACCAAGAAAATCAACCAATAAAAGAAAAGGTGCCCTCTGCCGGCCCGACTCATTTACTTTTTCGATAAGTGCCTGTTGATTATCCAAGAATTCCGTTTAATTTGTGTAAAAATAGTCATTTGAAGGTTTTATTGATTGATAATTATGACTCGTTTACGTTTAACATCGTGGAGTTACTGAGGCAGTTGGATGTCGGTACTTTTTCTATCTATAAAAATGATGAAATTACCATCGATGAAGCCAGGGCTTTTGACAAGCTCATCATTTCGCCGGGGCCTGCCATTCCTTCCGAATCAGGCATCATCCTTGAATTGATAAAGGCATTGTCTCCCACGCATCCTGTTCTTGGAATTTGCCTCGGTCATCAGGCAATAG
>CAIQUX010000196.1 GCA_903875055.1 uncultured Bacteroidota bacterium | reverse complement strand
GTGGCTCTTTTTGATGCCGTCTTCACCAATAAGATGACAGTAGTGGCTGTACCTAATGCAACTAATACCGCTACGTCCTATACGTACATGGCGAATGGCGGTAAACAAGATGATAAGGGGCTTGAAGTATTGTTGAAATACAATGCCTATCAGTCTAACTCATCATTTATTAAATCGGTAAGTCCTTTTGCAAACTTTACATACTCTGACTTTAAATATGGTACGTTTAAATTCCAGCAATTAAGCACCGATAAGAAAAGCGTTGTTGAAGTGGATTACAGCGGTAACAAAGTAGCGGGCGTACCACCTATTACAGCAAATGCCGGTTTGGATGTTGTCACTAAATTAGGCTTGTATGGTAATGTCAACTTCTCCTATAGAGATGCTACCTATTTCACATCAGACGGTTTGAATAAAACAAAAAGCTATAGCTTATTGAATGCCAAGATCGGAATCCAACATGCTATTACCAAGTATTTTGATATCGATGCGTTTGTCGGTGCCAATAATATCACCGGTTCACAATACTACTATATGGTGTTCTTGAATCAATTGCCGGACGCTTACCTGCCGGCG
Organism: uncultured Bacteroidota bacterium; assembly: GCA_903875055.1. Lineage (GTDB taxonomy): Bacteria > Bacteroidota > Bacteroidia > Chitinophagales > Chitinophagaceae > OLB11. Next base: position 2,202 of record CAIQUX010000196.1, on the reverse strand, counting down.
CCAAAAGAGATCAATTATTTTGGCGGACTCAGTGTAAAATTTAATTTCCAATAATCATAAAAGGAGGCAGTCGCAATCAACTGCCTCCTTTTATTTAATACTTCAGATCATGAAAAAAATCATGGCTTTAATCGGCTTTACCCTAATGCTGTCGGCTTGCGACCGATTTGGTAACAGCGATTCGAAAACGGGAAACGCTACCCGAATTGTCTGCATTGCAAAACAATACAATGAAATCATCTGGGCGCTTGGAGCACAACAAGATATAGTAGCGGTCGATATCTCAAGTACCTATCCTGCTGAGTTGAAAAAACTACCGACAGTAGGGTATCATCGCGCCTTGAGCGCCGAAGGGATACTTGCTGCCAAACCAACCTTGATTCTGCATGATAATAATATCGGTCCTGAACAGGTTATCAAGCAATTGACGGATTTGAAAATTCCTATGAAGGTGTTTACGACGAAAGCCACAACCATCGATAGTACCAAAATGCTATTCCGTGAAATGGGTGCTTACTTTCATCAGGAAAAACGGGCTGATTCGCTTTGCAATAAGTTGGATGCAGATATGAAAGCAGCGCTTGATAATGCCAAACAATTCAACACAATTCCCAAAGTGCTTGTCATACACTATGGACAGGCTTCCAATAATTATCTTCTCATAACGCGGAAGAATACCGCTGCAAAAATGATCGAATGGGCTGGAGGTCAGGTGGCTGTCGATGATGAAAAAGGCATGAAACAAATTTCAGCCGAAGCCATCGCCGCTTCAGATCCTGATGTCATCCTGCTCACCGATTTCGGATATGACAAACTGGGTTCTTTGGAAAAAATCAAGGAACTTCCAGGTGTGGCAGGAACTAAAGCGGCCATGAGTAACCGTATCTACCGTGTCGAAGAGCATGACCTGGTTTATCTCGGTCCGCGTACGGGTGAAAACACGTTGAAAATTCAAAAACTGATTCATCAGGGTGAAGCCTCCAAATAATTTTTACAGGGTTTTTTCCCCTATCCTTTTCTTGCTGCTGATAGTAACTGCTCTCTTCTCGATCCGTTATGGGGCAGTTAGTATCAGCTTGCAGGAAATTGTTTCGTCCTTCCAGAAATTTATTACTTCATCCGATACGATGAATCTGAATGAACGGATTTTTATGGATATCCGTTTGCCGAGAGCCTTGCTTTGTATTTTCGTAGGGGCGTCTTTGGCAGTAGGTGGAACTCTCATGCAAGCCTTGTTTCGAAACCCAATCGTTGAACCCGGATTGATTGGTACTTCCAGCGGAGCTGCCTTCGGAGCCGCCTCTTATTTTGTGTTGGGAGCCCTTCTGAAATTCAATACCGGTGAATGGACCTTACCAATGGCAGCTTGCATGGGCGCTGTACTTTCAACCACCTTGGTTTTTTTTCTGGCTCAATCAAAACAGCATGGCAAAAGTTCGATAGTCATCTTATTACTTACAGGCATTGCAATCAATGCCTTGTTCATGAGTGGCGTAGGATTTTTATCCTATATCGCCAGAGACCCGCAGGCCCGCTCCATCACGTTCTGGGGATTAGGAAATCTTTCAGGGGCCAACTGGCATTCGGTAAGCATCGTCGGATTCACCACTATCATTTGTATTGCCGTCGCCACCCGATTCTCAAAACAGTTGAACGCACTTATGCTGGGTGAAGAAGAAGCACAATTTTTGGGTGTCAATATCAAACGGCTAAAGCTCATTGTACTGCTCGTGAATGTCATATTGATTTCTACTGCCACGGCCTTTGTAGGTGTAATCAGTTTTGTGGGCCTTATCATTCCACATCTGCTTAGAGTTATCAAAGGTTCTGACAATCGTTTCCTTATTCTCAACAGCGCCTTGCTCGGTGCGATACTCTTAAGTATAGCCGATTTGATCGCACGCGTGCTCCTGAGGCCGGCCGAATTGCCGATAGGAATCATTACTTCCGTTGTAGGTGTACCTGTCTTTATTTTGTTGATTCGTCGAAACAACTATTTTTTCTGATTATGCTGAACGTACGTAATATCACTTATAAGGTGGGCAATACGACAATACTGAACGATGTTTCGATTCAATGCCATCCCGGTAAATTGAATCTCATCATAGGTCCCAACGGAGCAGGCAAGTCAACATTGATCAATGTCATCTGCAACCGGTTACATCCGAATGAAGGAAGTGTTAGTTTCGAAGAGAAGAACCT
>CAIQUX010000195.1 GCA_903875055.1 uncultured Bacteroidota bacterium | reverse complement strand
GTCTTCACTCTCACAACTGGCGAATACCCTGATTCCTTCAGAAATAATTAAACTTGGTAGCGAAATCAACGAACGTATCAAACAAGGGCAAACTATTTTTAATTATACGATAGGTGATTTTGATCCTTCCATTTTTCCTATACCACAAGGATTGGAAGATGAAATTGTCAACGCGTACCGCAACAAAAAAACGAATTACCCGGCTGCTAACGGTATTCCCGAATGCAGAGACGCAGTGGCTGGATTTATCAAACGAAGACAAGGCTTGGATTACAGTCCGAATAGTTTCCTGATATCTGGAGGTGGCAGACCCTTGATATATGCGGCCTACCTAACCATATGTGATCGGGGAGAGAAGGTCATTTATCCTGTACCTTCCTGGAACAATAACCACTATACTCATTTTGTAGAAGGTGAACACATCTGTGTAGAAACGTCGGCGACCAATAATTTTCTTCCAACTGCTGAAGAACTGATTCCTCATTTCAAGGAGGCTTGCCTGCTCGCTCTTTGCTCGCCGTTGAATCCGACCGGAACCGTATTTACGAAAGAACAACTGACCAACATTTGCGAAGCAGTTTTGGCTGAAAACAGAAGAAGGGGAACGACTCAGAAACCATTATACATTTTGTATGACCAGATTTATTGGACACTCACATTTGGAGATACGCACCATTATGACCCCGTGAGTTTATTTCCTGAACTAAGACCTTACACGATTTTCATTGATGGTATCAGTAAGTCATTTTGTGCCACAGGAGTCAGGGTCGGTTGGTCATTCGGGCCTGAAGCGTTGATAGATAAAATGAAAGGTATTTTAAGCCATGTCGGTGCCTGGAGTCCTATGGCAGAGCAGCTGGCAACAGCCAATTTTCTGAATAAAGCCTCTGAGGTCGATACTTTTCTTTCATCTGTTCAGAATGCTATACATGATAGGCTACAGCAATTATTTGATGGTATACAGCAAATGAAAAAGGAAGGTTATCCGGTTGATGCCATTTCACCTATGGCAGCCATGTATTTGACTATCCGGTTTTCACTCAAAGGGAAAAAGTATGGTGATCAGGAAATAAAGACTACATCTGATATGACATCTTTTTTATTGGAACATGCTTCATTGGCCATCGTGCCGTTCGCTGCATTTGGCGCTGATCAGGAAAGTGAATGGTATCGATTGAGTGTGGGAACCTGTCATTTGGAAAGTATTCCTAAAATGTTTTCCAATCTAAGGAAGGCATTGGATGAATTGCAGTGATAAATTGAAAAACTAGTCATGACTTTTAAGTAAGATTTCTGTTCTTCTTCATTATACCTTCATATCCTATATTTGCTGCCATATTAAGATTCAATGAAAGTTTTTAAATTTGGCGGGGCCTCCATAGAAACAGTAGAAAGAGCACGACATGTCGCACAATTAGTCAGTGATGATCGTAATCAGAAGTTGTTGGTTGTGATTTCAGCGAAAGGTAAGACTACCAATGCCCTTGAAAAGATAGTGGATACCTTTTATTCCGGACATATTTCTGAAGCACAGCAATTATTTGCTGCCCTTGAAGCCGACCATCAGTTATATGCCGATCAATTACTCGGTTTCAGATCTGATGCCTTATCTCAAAAACTGACAGAACTATGCACAGAAGTGGAATGGGTTCTTTCTGAACAACACGATCGGCCATATGATTATTATTATGACCAGATTGTCAGTATAGGTGAATTGTTATCAACCTCTATTATGGCGGCGTATCTGAATCAGATCGGAATTTCTTCAGAGTGGATCGATGTACGAGATATGATGAAGACAGATGATACCTATCGGGATGCGAATATTCAATGGGACAAGACTGAAAAACTCGCGAAAAATGTGTTTGACAAGGCATTTGAACGATACAAGGTTGTCATCACCCAAGGTTATATAGGCAGCACCGATGATAATGCCTCTGTTACGCTGGGGAGAGAAGGCAGTGATTATAGTGCCGCAGTGTTTGCCAATATCATGAATGCCGAAAGTGTCACCATCTGGAAGGATGTCCCAAGTCTGCTCAATGCCGATCCGAAAATTTTTCCGAATACGGTGCCTATTGAGGAAATTACCTTTCATGAAGTGATAGAAATGGCGTATTACGGAGCGCAAGTGATTCATCCTAAAACGATAAAACCTTTGCAGAACAAGAATATTCCTTTGTATGTGAAATGTTTTCTTGATAAAAATCTGAAAGGTACCTTGATTCATAACACGGTGAAATCTATCCAATACCCGCCTATCATGGTCTTGAAAACCAATCAGATTCTTTTACAGGTCAATACCAGGGATTATTCGTTTATTACCGAAGATAATCTGAGTAAGATCTATAACTTGTTTCATGATTGTAAGATTAAGATCAATATGATACAGAATGCTGCGATTAGTTTTGTTGCCTGTATCGACAACAATCCTGACAGGCTGGAAGAATTGCTTAAAGCACTTGAAAAGGAATATGATGTAAAACGAAATGAGAATCTGTTTCTCTTTACAGTGAGGCATTATACACAGAACATCCTTGATGAGGAGCTTAGAAACAGGACTATACTTCTAGAACAGAAAACGCGTCAGACGATACAGATGGTAGTTCAATAGTCCAACCCGACTAGGCGAATTTCCGTCCTTACGCGGATAGTTACCTATCTTTAACCCAGCTAATACATACAGAATGAAAAGAATATTGACCTCCTTGCATACTATGACGCTGATACTTTGTTTTGCAAACTTTCCTGTGCTTGCGCAATTTCAGGGTAAGGTCTATGAGCAATTTAATGACGCTCAGGTCACGGTGAGTGGTATCCCAATTCATTCGCCCTGGTGCGGTGGCATCAATTCGGTGCAGATCAATCTGGCTGATTTGAACAATGATGGTAAAAAAGATCTGGTATTGTACGATCATAACAGTTATGTCATCAAAACCTTTATCAATGTTGGTAATAACGGCGAAATAAAATATAGCTACGACCCGAAATACGAAAAGAACTTCCCTGCTATTTTCAATTACCTGATCATGAAGGATTATAACGGTGACGGTATCCCTGATTTGTTTCATAAAGGCATGCCGGGTGTTTCAGTGTATAAAGGCTATTATCAGAATAATGAACTGAAGTTTACTTATTACAAGGATTTGTATTTCCCCGGCACCTTCGGTCAGGTCAATGTGTATGTGCAACCTGATGATATTCCAGCAATCATTGATGTGGATGGCGATGGCGATTTGGATGTGGTTGCATATGGTGTAAACGGAACTTATCTCGAGTATACTAAAAATTTGCAGGTTGAACTTGGATTGCCTCCGGATACGATGCGTATGCAATTGGTTGATAATTGTTACGGTAAATTCTATCAGGGCGTATTCCGTTCCGTTGTTTTTGGTATCAGCTGTCCGCCGCCTTCGCCAAGTCCTGTTGCCAATGCCAAAACGCGGCATACCGGCAATTGCATGGCCATGCTGGACATTGATGGCGACGGTGATCTCGATATCATGGGCGGTAATATTTCATATAGTGATGCACAGCTGCTGATTAATACAGGCACAAGTAATGTTTCGCATATCACACAACAGGATACGCTTTATAATATGGCCGGCCATTCTTTGTATATGCCTTCATGGCCAGCTCCTTTTCATGTTGATATCGATAACGATGGAGACAAGGATCTCCTGTTCACGCCACATAATGAGAATGCCAATGCTGCGAATTATGAAGCCATTTCATTTTATAAAAATATCGGAACCGACTTAAGCCCTAATTTTGTCTATCAGCATGATTCATTACTAACGCCCGATATGATCGATGTAGGTTCTTATAGTTATCCGACGTTTTTTGATTTCGACAAGGATGGAAAGAAAGATTTGTTTATCGGAACCGAAGGTTATCTTGATAACTTGACTGGAGTCAGGCATAGTAAACTCGCATATTACAGGAACACAAGCACAATAGGCTCCGTTTCATTCGAACTTGTAACAAAAGATTTTCTGGGTCTTTCAGCAGCTAACTTCAATGGCATCTTTCCGACGTTCGGAGATTTGACTGGTGATGGTATTTCGGATCTTGTTTTCGGGAATGTGAATGGCTATATTTCGGTCTATAAGAATTATGCCAGCTCAGAGTCGGTTACGCCTAATTTTCTTTTCATGACTGATAGTCTACCAGGTATCACAGTCGATCATTATAGTGCGCCTTGCATCTTTGATTTCAATCAGGATGGTCGGACAGATTTACTTGTCGGAAACCGAACCGGTAAGATTACCTATTACGAAGATACAAGTTCGACTAATCAAAAGAAGTTAGCACTGCAAACCATTTCACTAGGTGATGTGAAGGCAGGTGATGTGAATAATATTTATGGGTATTGTGTTCCTTTCATTGGAAAGATGGATAATACCAATATAGATTATCTTATCATAGGTAACATAGACGGTACCATTGCGCGATATGATAACTTTATCAACAATTTCGGTCCTTTCACCCGCATTGATTCAAATTATTCAGAGATACAGACCGTGAATCGAAGCACACCCGCCATCGCTGATCTGGATGGAGATGGTAATTACGATATGGTCATCGGGAATAAGTTGGGTGGACTCAGTTATTACAAACAAGTCAAGAATGTCCTTCTCGGAGAGTCAGATGTGAAACTGTCAAACAATTCAGTTGAGTTATATCCCAATCCCTCGAATGAGAGTATACATCTTTTATTTAAAATGAATATCGGTAATCAATCAGTCGGTGTCAGCATCACCGACCTCAGCGGCAAGGAACTGATGCGTCAGCACGTGAATAATGTGGCGAACAAAGGCATCAGCATTTCAGGATTGTCATCTGGTATGTATATGGCCGAAATCAGTCTTGGAGACAGCAAGATTGTCAAGAAGTTCATCAAACAGTAATCAAAATTTAGCTGATCTCCACCTCAATCTCAGAAGCAGTTGCAGGGTCACCTACTTTTTTTACTTCAAAATCTTTGACGGCTTTTTCCACATCGCCATTGACAACAATCACCTGATTGATTACGAGTTCTCTTAATCTCCATTCTAGAAATAAGTTGCTGATTGTCTGAGTCGATTTTTTTATGGCTTCATTCACGACCTTGCTGCCTTTCTGGAATTCGGGTGTCAATGAACCGGTGAGTAATGAATCGAAGTAGATGAGATCCTTTGATGTGATTTTTTTACCGCCTTCGTAGATTCTCACCCAAGTCGCATCCGATTGTAATTTAGACCATTCGTCTCCTTCCACTTCGTATTCGGCGACCGTTACTTTTTTCAGTAAGCGTTTGGTTTTTAAAAATTCTGTTGGAACCACTTCTGAAAAATTCTTCGGATAAAATAATTGTCCTTTCTCATTCAGGAATGGCAAACCGATGATATTGATTGTATGCAGCATATCTGTTTGTTTCTTAAAGAATGGTAATAACCAGAAATACACACAGACATCCGTCACACAGGGTGCCATCCAAAAGCAGACAGGTTCTTCTTCCGCTATGGCCTTATCGATCAGTTGAAGCACATTATGCTGATCCTGAGCAAGGTGTTCAATGTGATGCGGGCCAATCATTTTCCAGAATTCCGTTCTGACTTCATCATGGTTTGCGGCCTCATCCATTTCAATCGGACCAATTCCAAGGATGTCTTTCAATATGAGCACTTCGCCTCTGAGATTTTCATCCAATAAGAAAGCAGCTTCAAGGTTTTTCGCCGCTTCATCTCCGGCTATGATATGTATCATCTTTAGTGTATTATTTAATTTAAAATTTCATCCACAGCATCAATCTCTATCCTGAGGTTGCTGATAATGAATTCCTGGCGTTGCATGGTGTTTTTTCCCATGTAATATTCCAGTAGTTTCTGAATGTGGGCTTCACCTGCCATCATCACAGGTTCTTTCTTGATATTTTCTCCGATAAATTCTGCAAATTCATTCGGGGAGATTTCTCCTAGACCTTTGAATCGGGTAATCTCAGGTTTGCCCGTGAGTTTAGTGACGGCTTGCTGTTTTTCAGTTTCACTGTAGCAATAGATGGTTTCTTTTTTATCACGAACCCTGAAGAGAGGAGTCTCTAAAATATAGACATGTCCGTTACGTACCAGATCAGGAAAGAATTGCAAAAAGAAGGTCATGATCAGCAATCTGATATGCATACCATCCACATCGGCATCGGTAGCAATCACGATATTGTTGTAACGTAGTTCCTCTATGCCTTGCTCTATATTCAGGGCATGTTGAAGCAGATTCAGTTCTTCGTTTTCATACACGATTTTTTTACTTAGTCCATAACAGTTCAAGGGCTTACCACGCAAACTGAATACGGCTTGTGTTTCGACATTCCTTGATTTGGTGATAGACCCGCTGGCACTGTCACCTTCCGTGATGAAGATGGTAGATTCCAGTTTTTTGATTTCCATCTCGTTTTTATTCTTACCATCGAATACATCATCCAGATGATATTTGCAATCGCGTAATTTTTTGTTATGAAGATTGGCTTTCTTAGCGCGTTCGTTGGCAATTTTTTTGATGCCACTTAATTCCTTTCGTTCATGCTCGCTTTGTTCGATTCGCTTTTTAAGTGAGTCGGCAATGGCCGGATTTCGATGCAGGTAATTATCTAATTCTTTTGACAGGAAATCCATCATAAAACTTTTGACAGAAGGTCCTTTTTCGTCCATATTGATACTTCCCAGTTTCGTTTTGGTCTGACTTTCAAAAACAGGTTCAACCACTCGTATACTAACGGCAGCCACAATACTTTGACGGATATCGCTGGCTTCATAATCTTTCTTATAAAATTCGCGGATAGTTTTTACAAATGCTTCGCGGAAAGCCTGTTGATGAGTTCCTCCTTGTGTGGTATGCTGACCGTTGACAAAGGAATAGATTTCTTCTCCATAATCACCGCTATGTGTGAGTGCGATTTCAACATCATTCCCTTTGAGATGAATGATAGGATATTTGATTTCATCGACATTTGTTTTTCGCTCGAGCAAATCGAGAAGGCCGTTCTTCGATACAAAGCGCTTATTGTTAAAATTCATGACCAGCCCTGCATTGAGGTAACAATAATTCCAGACCTGATTCTCAATATATTCGTCGATGAATTTATAATGTTTGAAAACGGTCTCATCCGGTGTGAAAAATATTTCAGTTCCATTCTCTTCCTTGGATGGTATTTCCTTCGGGTCATTGACCAATTCACCGCGTGCGAACTCAGCCATTTTCATTTTCCCATCACGGAAACTTCGTACTCTGAATGAAGCACTCAGGGCATTCACCGCTTTGGTTCCGACACCGTTCAATCCGACCGATTTTTGAAATACATTACTATCATACTTGGCACCAGTATTGATCTTACTGACCACATCCACTACTTTTCCCAAGGGAATGCCACGGCCATAATCACGAACTAACACTTCGCCATTTTTAACTGTGATGTCGACGTATTTTCCATGCCCCATCGTATGTTCATCGATACAGTTGTCAACCACTTCTTTCAATAATACATAAATGCCATCATCCAGACTACTTCCATCACCCAGTTTGCCGATATACATACCTGGTCGAAGCCGGATGTGTTCTTTCCAGTCAAGCGATCGTATCGATCCTTCATCATATTCATGTACAGCCATTTCTACCTTATTTAATTTGTCAATGTCTACAAATATATTTAGAGCCTGATATCAGCCATCATATTCTTATTCACAAATGAGTGGATATTTTAAGGTACATTCCTTAAAGGAGTGATTCAATCAAAACAGTCGTTGATTCTGATGATCAGTTTTACATATTATTGGTCCGAACCAAGTATCCGGAGCCATCAAAATATCCATGTGGAAGTAACAAATCAGCCTCAAATCGACATTGATATTATTGACGTTTCTCCAATCATTTCTCCGTATTTATTTGTGCACCTGAAATGTGGATTGCGATTGAATTGAAAGAATAAGTACTTTGTTTTGTGCATAAGCTATGGTTTTCGTAACTTCCTCTGTGAATTTCTTTGTGGAAAACCGCTGAATAGCGCTTAACAAAAATTTTATTCAATTAGAACCTGAACTAAAAAATTTAGCATCTACATTCGTTCACTATCCCCCATAATACAATTCATAACATGGCTGTCGCAAATAAATTAAATACCCGAACAAAAAAACCTGACCTGTCTCCGCTTTTATACGGGAAAATGCCTCCACAGGCTTCAGACCTTGAAGGCGCCGTGCTTGGAGCTATCATGCTTGAGCCACAAAAACTTGCCGAGGTACTTGAAATCATTCAGGCCGAAGAGTGTTTTTATGCCGATGCCAATCAACGTATTTATGCCGCTATCAGACGTTTGTTCGACAAAGGATCCAGAATAGATTTCATGACGGTGTGTGAAGATTTGCGCAGGAATAATGAATTGGAAATGGTGGGCGGAAGTTATTACGTGACTAGCCTCACCAGAGATATCGTGAGTAGTGCAAACATCGAAGAGCATGCACGTATCGTGATGCAGAAATATATCATGCGCGAATTGATCCGTATGAGCGGTGAAGTGATAGGCGAAGCGTATGAGGATACCACAGATGTATTTGATCTGCTTGATAAAGCGGAAACTAACCTATACGAAATCACGGATAAGCATCTTCGTAAGAATTTTTTAGGCATCAATGCCATTCTGGCCAAAACCATTCATGAAATTGAAGCGCAAAATAACAAGAAAGATGAACTGACCGGTGTGCCTTCCGGTTTTAAGGAATTGGATAAAGTAACTTCGGGTTGGCAACGTACCGATTTGATCATCTTGGCGGCTCGTCCTGCGGTTGGTAAGACGGCTTTTGCCCTTAATCTGATTATGAATGCCGCGTTCAGCAAAAATCAACCGACTGGTGTTGCCTTCTTCTCGTTGGAGATGAGTGCGGGACAATTAGTAAAACGTATGCTATCGGCAGTTACTGAAGTGCCGTTGAGTAAAATCACTAAAGGACAATTGGCCGATCATGAAGTGGTGCAGATACATCAGCGTATGACTAAGCTGGCTTCAGCGAATATCTTTATTGATGATCAGGCGGCTTTGAATATTTTTGAATTGCGTGCCAAATGTCGACGACTAAAACAGAAACATAATATCGGCATGGTCATCATCGATTACCTTCAGTTGATGCAAGGATCTACCGCCAATGGCGGAAACCG
>CAIQUX010000194.1 GCA_903875055.1 uncultured Bacteroidota bacterium | reverse complement strand
GATTTACGTATATAAAGAGAAACGATTTTCTTATCGATGGTGGCTTTGTATAAGGCATAATAATTGGTGCTTTCCTTTTCAGGCTGGCTGTTTTTTTCCTTGAACAGATCGAGAAGTATAACAGGCGTGAACCTTGCTGTCTGAAGCACATAAGAAGCTAACTTGCTTTTTGAAACGGGCGACAACATTCTGGCGTCATAGTTCTGGGTCAGTAATGAATTCTTGGTGTATTGAATTTTTGAAAGATGACTTCGTTTGCCTGTTATCACTGAATCAAGTTTCTGAAAATTATCCGCATTGCACCATACCATGCCGTTTCCTTTGAAACTGGTGGCATGCCAGGGATCGAAATTCTTTTCGAGTTCACTTCGCTTTTCAGAAAATGTCAATGTCAGGAAATTTGATTTGGCAGCACTGACTTCTTTCTTCCAGCATTCCTGCAACAGATTGGCCGATTGCGCCTGCATCGACATTGAGACGGAGCTGAACAATAAGATAAAGGCCGATTGAATAGTTTTTTTCATATGAATTCCAGTTTAAACAGAATGGATTCTTCCATTGCCTATTATTTTTAAGCCCAAAAGTACTATGGAATGCCGTTAATTTCCAACTAGACATTTTAAACCATCTCCGCGGGTACATAGGAATGAATGATCTCAGGTTTATTTGACCCGTCGAATTGAATGATGAGTACATTGCGACAAGGTTCTATGGCACCCGTACTAGTGAAAACATCAAACCTGAAATCCAGTGAAAGCAATGCATGCCGGTAATTATGATGATTGATTTGAAGGCGCTCGATGATTTCGCCACGTTCTGTCCTGTCCAACTCCTTAAAATACTGGGTCGAAGGCTTTATCTTATGATACAGATAATAATCGATGGCAATCAGCTGATGCAAGATCTTATCGTCTGGCTTAAAAGTGTATGCGTATTCTCCCAGAAAATTAAAAATATCTCCTATCGTATGCTTGTGAAAATCGGTGTGCTCACCGAAGTATGTCCCTAAACCAGAAAGGAAATCAAAAATGCTGTATTTCGATGTCACATATCGTAACGTATAAGGGGCCCGTTTTTTATTCCAGTAAATTTCAAGCGCATTTTCAAGAATGACGATTTGTTCCAGCTCTTGCTTGGAAAGATACTTGCTTTCAATGATCTGATAAGGCGGCATGGGGTCAAAGACAAAATCATGTTGCTCATGTTTGTCACGCAAGAGCGTACCTTTCAGGAACTTCAGGAAACCAAGCTGAAGCTCAGGCGCAAACAACTTGAACACTTCTTCAAAACTGTATTTGATATCCTCATAAAAATCCAGTGCCAAACCAACAATAAGATCGAGATGCATTTCAATCTTGGTCTCAAGCTGTCGTATGATATCACTGGTCTTATCAAAATTCTGTTTTCGACTTACTTCCAGATTCGCTTTCTGATTCACAGTTTGAATACCGATTTCAAAGCGGAATAAACCTACAGGCACATGTTCTTGAATGTATGCAATGATGTCGGGATGAACGATATCGGCGGTGATTTCAAATTGAAATACATTTTCAGGCCGATAGTTAGCCAAAATGAATTGAAAAATATCGATGGTGAAATCCTTTTTGATATTGAAGGTACGATCGAGAAATTTGATCACCTTGCCATGCTTCATCAAGTATAACAAGGTCTCTTTGATAGTGGTGTCGGGCAGATAACGAACTTTGTTATCGAGACTGGCTAGACAGAATTCACATTTATACGGACAGCCTCTCGAGGTTTCAATATATAATACCTTATTCGCAAGATCCTCAGGCGGATCATAGGCATATGGCATGATACCGGTAAAATTCTGTAAGTCAAACGTGGTACTCTTGGGATTATACATCACCTCACCATGTTCCTTGCGGACAAGACTGTTGACACTTCCAAGTTTCGGATAGGAAGTCAAAAATTCATGAAAGGGTATTTCACCTTCACCTATAACGATGTAATCGACGCAGGGAAGCGATATCACATCCTGCCATTCATAACTCACTTCAGGTCCGCCAAGCATAATTTTCACGGATGGATTGAGCTGCTTTATCTTTTCAGCAACCTGTAATATTTGTGTGATATTCCATATATAACAACTAAAAGCCACCACATCATAGACCGCGCAATGAGCAGCCACTTCATTCTGGGGTTCCTTGATGGTAAATTCTTTCCAATCTAACCCTTCATAGGATAGGTTGAGTGAATACAAAATTCGCACAGCAAGATTGCTATGAATATATTTTGAATTTAAAGTGGTGAGTAAAACCTTCATGTTATGAAGGGCAAATGTAGGGAGAATAAATGAAAGAATCGGTCTTGCAGACGATGGCAAATAAAGGTATTATCTTATTAAAAAACCACACTCGCATTATCTACTACCCTTCCATGCTCGGTGCGCAGGATACGCGAACGGAATTTCTGCAAGATGCTGTAATCATGCGTAGCCATAATGATGGCCGTACCATAATCGACACAGATAGAATGAAGCAGTGCCATGATTTCATCAGAGGTATCCGGATCGAGGTTACCAGTAGGCTCATCGGCCAGTATCAATTTCGGATTATTGAGTAAGGCGCGTGCGATGTCGACACGTTGCTGTTCACCACCACTCATTTCATACGTCATCTTGTTCCCTTTCCCTTTCAACCCAACTTTACCCAACACACTATTGATCTTTTCCTGCATCAGGTTCTTATCGGTCCAACCTGTCGCACGAAGCACAAACAAGAG
>CAIQUX010000193.1 GCA_903875055.1 uncultured Bacteroidota bacterium | reverse complement strand
TAGCCTGAAGCACACCATCTACTTCGTCGGCTGCAACTCGCAGTATATCAATACAGCTTCGTTTTGCCGGCTCGTACCTGATGCACTTCAGACTTTTTCAGCAAGCCCTATTTATATTGTACATACCGGCAGATGGCCGGATAAAATCTCCAACTTCCATCAAATCAGTAAAAAAGCTCGATTGTAAACGATATGTCCTATTTCAAGGCCTCCAGAACCTTGTTTCGTACATCGCTCATCTTGATACGTTCCTGTTCCATACTATCACGGTAACGGATAGTGACAGTCCCGTCTTCCTTGGTCTGATGATCGATCGTTACGCAGAAAGGAGTGCCCAGGGCATCCATACGGCGATAACGCTTACCGATACTGTCTTTTTCTTCATAAAAACAGAAAAAAGACTCACGGCATTCATTCATGAGCTCCTTGGCGATTTCAGACAGACCGTCTTTTTTCATCAACGGAAGGATGGCGAGTTTGATAGGTGCCAGCTTGTTCGGAAATTTCAAAACCACCCGGCTGTCTTGCTTTTCTGGCGTACTTAAATCCTCTTCGGTATAGGCTTCGCTCAATACCATCAGGATGGTACGGTCGAGTCCGATAGACGTTTCTATTACATAAGGCACGTAATTGCCATAGGCTTTACCTGTGCTTTCGTCGATATCGTTATCGAAATAGACTTGTTTTTTCTTGCTGTATAGCTGATGCTGTGTCAGATCGAAGTCGGTGCGGGAGTGAATTCCTTCCACTTCTTTGAAGCCCATCGGGAAATCGTATTCGATATCGCAGGCCGCATCGGCATAGTGCGCCAGTTTCACATGGTCGTGAAAACGGTATTTTTCCTTAGGAATACCCAAATCCAGATGCCATTGCATACGGGTGGCCTTCCAGCTTTCATACCATTCTTTTTGTGTGCCGGGGCGGACAAAGAACTGCATCTCCATCTGCTCAAATTCACGCATACGGAAGATAAAGCCACGGGCCACGATCTCATTTCGGAAGGCCTTGCCTATCTGTGCAATACCGAAGGGTATCTTCATACGGCCTGATTTCTGTACATTCAGGAAGTTGACAAAAATACCCTGCGCGGTTTCAGGACGAAGATAAATAGTGTCTGAATCGTCGGCCACAGAACCCAATTGGGTCGAGAACATGAGGTTAAACTGGCGGACATCGGTCCAGTGGCAGGTACCGCTGATAGGGCATTTGATCTTATGGTCGATGATGAGTTGCTTCAAACCGGCAAAATCATCTTTTGACAAGAGCTGGTCCATACTGGCCAGGATGGCATTGGAGGCTTCCTCGCTATTGGCGGCCAACTGTTCGGCATGTCCTTCAATCAGATGATCGACACGATAACGTTTCTTGCTGTCGAGATTGTCTATCATCGGATCGCTGAAGTTATCGACATGACCGCTGGCTTTCCAGATGGTCGGGTGCATGAAAATGGCCGAATCGAGTCCAACAATGTTCTCATGCATATACACCATGCTTTTCCACCAGGTGTCCTTGATATTCTTCTTAAGTTCGACACCCCATTGACCATAATCATACACAGCTGAGAGTCCGTCATAGATATCACTGCTCGGGAAAATGAAGCCATATTCCTTACAATGAGAAATGATAGCGGGGAGTTTGTTTTGTTCTGTTGCCATAAGGGCGCAAATATAATTTTTCAATTCGACAATTTCTTCAATTGCGATTGAGGGATGATAAAAAATTAAATGAATCGTAGGTTCGTGAAGATCTTTGTCTATCTGACAAACTTGAATGTTGCTTGCTCTTTAGCGGAAGTGAGTTTCACGATATAAAGACCCTGTGCAAATGAACCGGTGTTGACCAGGGTTCGTCCTTTGCTGATATGTCCTGTTGAAACCGGTTGGCCTTGCATGTCATAGATGCTGTATTGAAAGGCGTCGTTGTTAAAGATATCGATACGTAATTCATTTCGGTCGGCATAATAGTTCATATCGTTTGAAACGCTGGTGGTCTGGGTTGTGTAGCCAGTTGTTGTGGCAGGCCCTTTTCTTGGATTGAAGCGATAGACCGAACCGGCAACAGGGTTACCCTTCATACCCGGAGGGAAAGGGAATGAGTTCATGTTTGTGAAGGAATCGATTGAAGGGCTGCTAACGGTATCTTTCAGATAATAGACTATACGGGCGCTGAAGTTGACATCCAATGAGTCAAACAAGCCCACCAAGGGGCCGGGGCCGCCATCGTATAAGTCATTATTGGAAGAAACATAGTTGCCGTTACCGAAACGTACTTCAATGGCATCACTACCTTCATATAACCAAAGTTGCAGATTGATGGCATCGGCATATGAAGTGCCGGCATCGATCGGGTTGAAGAAACCGGCGTTTTTCCATTCGAGTTTGAAAATGCGTGATGGAGCAGATCCGCTTAACGTATACGAAATAGGAGAGAAACTACCATTGCCGGAAGTGTCCCTGTCAACCAGATCACTGCCATGCGCAATGATACCGGTGGCAAACGGAGTGGTAGGCTTTACTGAATCCATGGAAATAAAAGCACCTGTACCAATCTCCTGTGAGATATGTATACTGTTGGTGGTATCGCTGAACATATGAAAAGTAAATCCAAGAGGAATGGCATATTCCGGATCATCCCACCATATGTTATTGTTGACAGAAGTTGGTGCTGTAAGGAAATTGAATGCTTGTGTATAGGTTGAATCTTTGTAAAAACGGTATTGCCCGAAACTACATAAAGGTGTTAACAGGCATATGATCAGGATGAATTTTTTCATTGCTATTTTTTTCGCAAATGTATAGTACAATGTTTAAAAACGTTTCAGCTTATTCTTTCAGAATTTGAAACTTGTATAACTATTAATGACTAATTTCGTCCTTTCAATCATCCTTAAAATAGAGTACGCCATGCAAGAATTAATAAACAAACTCACCAACGAAGTCGGTCTCACTGCCGAACAGGCAGCTAAAACCGTGGCCACCATGGTCGATCATATCAAATCAAAATTGCCTCCCGGTCTTGCTGGTAATCTGGATGCCTTGTTAGGAAATGCCCAGGCTCAAGCCGGTAATACAACGACCGAAAAGCCGGGTGACCATCTGAAAGAGAAAGCTGAAGATTTTGCTGAAGCTGCCAAAGATAAATTGGGTGATCTGGCTGAGCAGGCTAAAGATAAATTAAGCGATGCAGCCGATAAGGCAGAAGAAATGGCGAAAGATGCATTCGGGAAGCTGAAAGACATGCTGGGCAACAAATAATCAACATGCAGCACATACAAGCTTTTATACCATCCCTGATTTGACAGGGATGTTTTTATTTATAAACGACAACATC
Organism: uncultured Bacteroidota bacterium; assembly: GCA_903875055.1. Lineage (GTDB taxonomy): Bacteria > Bacteroidota > Bacteroidia > Chitinophagales > Chitinophagaceae > OLB11. The sequence goes on along the minus strand of CAIQUX010000193.1, from coordinate 10,048 downwards.
TATATTTACCGGCTATGAGCGATAAACATACGAGATCTCTTCTCATCCCCGTCCTGATTACGGTCTTTATTGATTTACTGGGCGTCACGATTGTGATACCGATATTGGCGCCTTTGTTTCTTGACCTGAAGCATGGCATCATGCCGATGGACGTTTCGACACTTTCCGATGCGAAAACACAAGTTGCAGCCATCCTTCGCGAGCGGACCATACTCTTCGGTTTTCTGATTGCCTCGTTTCCTTTGGCGCAATTTTTTGGTGCGCCAATCTTAGGAGCATGGGCCGACAGGGTAGGGCGTAAAAAGGTGTTATTGATTTCATTGGTTGGAACCTTGATCGGGTATATCCTGTTTGCCTCAGGTATTCATTATCATCTGGTTTGGTTGCTCTTTGTAGCGCGTATTCTGGATGGGTTCACCGGGGGAAATATTTCCATTGCTTTTTCTGCTATCAGTGATATCAGTACGCCTGAAACCAAGACCAAGAACTTCGGCTTTATCGGTATGGCCTTCGGGCTAGGATTTATTATCGGGCCTTATATTGGGGGTAAACTGGCTGACCCGTCCATTGTCAGTTGGTTTAATTTCGAAACGCCATTTTGGTTTTCGACCATCTTATGTCTGCTAAATATAACGTTAGTGGCCGTTTACTTTTATGAAACACTCAAGGAAAAATCGACACGGGCCATTAATGCGTTTCAGGGCTTTGTCAATATCGGCAAAGCGTTTCTGAATGTCAGACTTCGTACCATTTTTATCATCGTTTTCATGCTCACCTTCGGGTTCAGCATCTTCACACAGTTTCTTCAGGTATTTCTGATACAGAAATTTTCGTTTACGCAGTCGGGTATTGGTGACTACTTTGCCTTCATTGGGTTGTGCATTGCGTTTACACAAGGTTATGTGACCCGTAAATTGACAAAGGACATTCCTCCTGTAAAAGCAGTCTCTATTTTTGCTCTGACACTGGCTTTTTCATTAGGCGTGGTGCTTATCCCGGATAAGGTGTCCTGGCTTTATATGGTATCGCCGTTTTTGGCTATCAGTCAGGGAGTATTATCACCCAATATGTCAACCATCGTTTCGAACAGTGCAGGTGCCGATCAGCAGGGCGAGATATTAGGGATCAATCAATCGGTGCAATCCTTGGCCCAAGCCATACCTCCTGTGGTGGCTGCGTATATTGTCAGTATCAATATGAACTTGCCCATACTCACAGCCAGCTTTTTCACCTTCATGGCATGGTTCATCTTTGTTTTTGTGTTCAAGAAAAAATATTCACAACCTATATAACTACAAGATGCCATGGAAAAGATTGTATTGAAGAAATTAGCAACACGAGCACCGAAAGGTTTGGATAAAGAGAAGACCAAGAAACTTACCAAGACTATGTTGGAGGAGATTGACAATCTGCAGAATCTCATGTATGCCGAGAATAAGCATTCGTTGTTGGTCATCATACAGGGTATGGATGCCTCAGGTAAAGACGGTTTGATCAAAGATGTGTTTACGGCTGTCAATCCTCAGGGTATCATGGTCAAATCATGGAAAGCGCCTACTAGTGAGGAGTTGGTACATGATTTTCTTTGGCGTATACATCAGTATGTCCCTGTTAAAGGAATGATCTATGTGCATAACCGTTCGCATTACGAAGATGTCCTCATTACGCGGGTCCACGGTTGGATTGATGAATTGACAGCTAAAAAGCGATTTGAAGCCATCAATCATTTTGAGTCGATGCTGACTGCGAATAACAACACGACGATACTGAAATTTTATCTGCATATTTCGCATGAGGAACAGTTGCTTCGTTTAGAAGAGCGGATGCAAATACCTGAGAAGATGTGGAAGTATAATGAGAATGATCTGAAAGAATCTGAGTTATGGGATACGTACATGAATTATTATGAAGATGCTTTTGTGAATTGTAACCGTATTCCATGGCATATTATACCTGCAGATCAGAATTGGTATAAGAATTATCTGGTGGCAAAAAAGATATCGGAAACGTTGAAATCATTTAAAATGAAGTTTCCTGGTTTAAAAAAGGCCTAATTTTTGAAGATGTCGTTTGTTTTTCTACATTTGCGGTTCATCAAAACATCGATATCATGTCGTTTATAAAAGAATTTAAAGAGTTTGCCATGAAAGGCAATCTGGTTGACTTAGCCGTCGCAGTTGTCATGGGGAGTGCCTTTGGGAAAGTTGTGACGGCTTTTATTGACGGTATGGTTATGCCGGCTTTCGGGATGCTTTCAGGCGGTACCGATTTCAATGATAAGAAGATTATATTGAAAGCGGCCGTATCGGAGATAAAAAATGCAAATGGCACCACTATAGCCGCTGTGCCTGAAGTAGCTATCAAATGGGGCAGTTTTGTCACCGTCGCCATCGAATTCCTGATCGTGGCTTTTGTGGTTTTCATACTGATCAAGGCCCTCAATAAAATGAAGAAGAAGCAGGAAGCAGCACCCGCAGGTCCTTCAACTACAGATGCCTTGTTGATGGAAATAAGAGACTCACTGAAAAAATAATATCGTGTTAACTGTGATCGCAACTAAAAAAGGATAAGTAACTTCTTGTCATTTTTGCGGCATTAAAAATTTCTGATTATGAAAAAAGTATTGACTTTTTTGGGCTTGATAATAGCCATGAATACCTTCGCACAACCAAGTGAAAAATCGGATGCCTTGCGACAGGAATTAGCCACTAAAGCCGAGGCAAATAAAGATGGCTGGACAAAAGGGGGGAATTTGAATATCGGTTTGAACGAGGGATTACTCGAGAATTGGGCCGCTGGTGGTGAACGCCAATCATTGACAGCCAACGGGCAGTTTGCAGGCTTTCTGACACGTGTCAAGGGGAGTTCGGTTTGGGAGAATAACATTGATCTTCATTATGGATTAAGTTATGTTTCATCGAACGATTTCATTCCACGTAAATTGGACGACCGGATAGACTTCTCGTCGCGCTATGGGTTACAACCTAAAAAGTGGACAGAATCTAAGAATATTATAAAGAAGAGTACTTATCTGATGGGACTGTTTCGTATTCAATCTCAATTCACCAAGGGGTATAATTATTCCCGTGATGATTGGAAGACCCATCCTATTTCTCAGTTCATGTCACCGGCGTATTTCACATTAGCATTAGGTGCTGAATTTAGAATCAATGATCATTTTTCGGTCTTTGTTTCTCCATTGGCTGGTCGTATGACAACGGTCAATGCTAAGTACACCACATCGAACGCAGCGTATGGTGTTGAGAAAGGAAAAACCTCACGAATGGAGATGGGTGCCTACTTGACAGCTAAGTATAGTACAAAAATTGCCAAGTTGGTAGCTTACAGTACACGACTTGATTTGTATTCAAATTATCTGGCTAAGAATAAGACCATGCCTGAAGGTTATATACGTAAAGACAATCCGGGTAATATCGACATCCTGTGGGATAATGATATTAATTTCAAGATAGCCAGGTTTATCGGTGTTGGTTTTGGATTGACCATGATTTACGATAATGATCAGCCCGGGCAGAAAAACGAAAAAAATAATACAGCATATGGTCCGCTAGGTTGGTGGCAGTTGAAACAACTTTTTAATGTCCGTTTCAATTATACCTTCAGTAACAAAAAACTGAAGGATAAATAATTTCGTTTACAAGTCAGCAAACAATGTTTGAAATGCCAATACGGAATCGTGTTGGCATTTATCATTGTAGTTGTTCAAAACAGACCCGTTTGTGTATCTTTACTAGGTTGGTTAGAACTACCCTAAGGAGAAAAATATTTAGTTGCCAGTTGCCTTGCCAATTCATTAAAAATTACTTTGATAGTTACAAATTTTGCTTTCATCGAATTTTTATCCTGAAGGAAGGAATAAAAATTAGATTTGACCAATTCATTCAATACTTTGACATTCGAACAGATATATGAGCAACATAAAGGCATCGTTTATAACCTTGCCTTACAGTATGTCCAGAATACCGAAGATGCTGAGGAAATCACACAAGATGTCTTCGTATCTGTTCATCAATCCATTGACCAGTTTAAGGAACAGTCGAGTATTACGACATGGATTTATCGTATCAGTATCAATAAGTCACTCGATCATATCAAGGCAAAGAAACGTAAGAAGCGATTTGGTATCTTTACGTCACTTTTTTATGAGGACAGTAGTGATTTGCGATATGATTTACCGAATGTTGACCATCCCGGCATACAATTAGAGCAGAAGGAACGGTTGAATCACGTTTTTGCATGCATTAACAGTCTCCCAGACAAGCAAAAGACGGCTTTGATTCTGAGTAAGATTGAAAGAAAATCGCAAACCGAAATATCCGTTATCATGAATGTCAGTCCAAAGGCTGTCGAATCGCTTGTGCAAAGGGCCAAAGCGGGTGTTTTAAAAAAAATAGAGTGGAACGAATGAAAAGGATAAGTTTGTCGTCCAAATGATGTCGAAATAAAAGTTAGCATATGAATAATCCTATTGAACTCCTTGACCAAATAAAAAAAGTGGACGCTCCACCTTTTCTTGTGACCCGAATCAGGCAAAAAATTGAGAATTCACGACAATCACGTTTTTCAACCGGAATTTCGTGGTCTTTGGGAATTTCCTTGTTAGTTGTTGTGGTACTTAATATAACTATCATGATGAAACAAACGCATTCAACTAAAACCGCTCAGGATTCAAATCTGGCCGTAGCTATGAACCTAATTCCTACTAATTCCTTATACTAATGAATAAGCTCAAACTTTTAAGCATCATTTCGATAGGCTTGCTGGTTACAAATGTCATGTTGGTAGCCTTTATTCTCACAAGACATGCAGAAAAACCTACTCGCCAAGAACCGAGAAACATTGTCATTGATAAGTTGCATTTTACAGATAATCAGATTCATATGTATGACAGTCTGATAAAAGGGCACAGGGCTTCAATAAAGCAGTGGCAGGATGATGTCATGAAACTGAAGAATCAGTTATACAGCAGCTTGGCTGAAGAAAACAAAGCTGAATTCAGGGACTCCATAATAATTGAAATAAGCAAGGTTCAAATGAAAATTGAACAGATACATTATAGCCATTTTGAAGATATCAAACGTTTGTGTAAAGGTGATCAGCTCAATTTATTTAATCAACTTACCCAAGAAATTGCAGCAATCTTTGCTCCACAACGGCCAAAAGGTATGAATTGATTAGAGCCGTTAAAATTATAAACTGAGTTTAAGTTTCCTGATGTTTGCAATAAGCAACCAATTCTCCTGTCTTACGAATCATGATTCAACAGGTATCATAATAAAATAGCATGAATAAAACCATTCTGTCATTTTGTATTTTGCTCACTGCGTTTGCCAACGTAAAGAATGACCTGTTCATTTCTCCGCCGGATTGGCCTAAACCAGCATATGAGTTTTCTAAAAATCCGATGACCATCGAAAAGGTGTTTTTGGGAAGGGTATTGTTTTATGACCCGATTCTTTCTCGTGATCATACGATTTCCTGTGCAAGTTGTCATTCACAGTATACCGCTTTCGCTCATGTCGATCATGCATTAAGTCATGGTATCGATAATAAGATTGGGATGCGGAATGCTCCGGTACTTTTCAATCTTGCATGGCAACAGAACTTTATGTGGGACGGTGCTATCAACCATTTGGATAATCAATCACTGGCCCCGATATCTAATCCATTGGAAATGGACGAAACGATGCAACACCTGACATCCAAACTCAGACAAAGCAGCATTTATCCATCTTTGTTTTATCATGCATTTGGAGACAGCAGTATAAGTAAGGAACAGACATTGATGGCAATTTCACAATTCATGCTGAGTATAGTTAGTTCTGATGCCAGATATGACAGCATGATTCGTCATCAGGTAAGTTTTACATCACAAGAGGAAAACGGTTACCGCTTGTTTAAACAACACTGTTCAACTTGTCACACTGAGCCCTTGTTCACGAATCAGCAATTTGAAAATAATGGTCTGATACCCGATAGCATCTTGAGAGATTATGGCAGAATGAAAGTGACCATGCTTCCGTCAGACTCGTTGAAATTCAAAGTACCCACCTTGCGGAATATTGAATTTTCGTACCCATATATGCATGATGGCAGATTTAAAAGGCTATCGGAAGTTCTGACACATTACACCACTGAAATACAGCATGGAAAAACACTTTCAAAGCAACTGAATACTCCAATTCTATTATCCTCAAACGAAAAGGTCGATTTGACGGCTTTTTTACTCACACTAACAGACAGACACTTTTTATTCAATACTGACTATTCCTATCCCAAAGAGGTTTTATTGCCCTCACCGAAGGAATCAAAATAACAAGTCGTCTAAAAAAAGCTATTCTTCAAACTAAAATAATAAAATGAAAACAATCTTCTTTTTTCTGACAGGCTTCATGCTTTGCCTAACGGCTTCCGCTCAAACCAATCCTGTGATCAGTTCATGGTTACAAAATACTACTGGTATCAAAGGCAGACATTATGTGAGCGGTAATCCGACACCTATCAATGATGCCGATTCTGTGAATGTTCAAACGGTAGCCTATTCAGCCAATTCCGTTTACATTCGTACAAAAGGAGTTCCCTCTTATATCACCGGTCCATTTTTAGATGGTAATCCATCGATTACCACCAGTCAAAATGCTATTTTTAAGTTTCCGCTGACACCTGCACAAAACACTGGTATACCAACCAATACCACTGGTGGCAATATCGGAATTTTTATTAATGGCGTTGCACTATTTGATTATCGAGATGGTGTTTCATGGAAAAATTCAACGAACGCTTTAGCGGGTGGCCCATTGGGTGGTATGGGTGATCAGGTTTGGAACAGGGATGCCGTGGTTGCTGAAAAAATAGGATTTGATTGCTCAAAAGGGCATCCGGCCATGGGAAATTATCATCATCATCAAAATCCTAGCGCTTTCAAACTTGATTTGAACGTCATTTCAACGGTCTGTAATCTGTATGATGCGGATGGATTGTATATGATCAATGCTACACAACATTCACCATTGATCGGATTTGCCTATGATGGATTCCCAATCTATGGGGCTTATGCCTATAAGAATATTGATGGAACTGGAGGTATAGTGCGTATGAAATCAAGTTTCAAATTGCGAAATATAAGCACGCGCACCACGAATGCCAGTGGCGTTACTGTCACCGCCGGCCCTGCAGTAAGCACGACTTATCCTTTGGGTTATTTCAGAGAGGACTATGAATATATCGCTCCAACCGCTTCTCAATCAGACTACCTTGATGAGCATAATGGAAGATTTTGTATTACACCAGATTATCCACTAGGAACTTATGCTTATTTCTGCACAGTGGATTCAAATCTTAATTCTGCCTATCCATATGTGGTTGGACCGACATTCTATGGTGTCAAAAATGTGAGTAAGGTAACGTCAATTACAGAACCTGTGACCATTTATAATTCAACAGCTACATCAATTTCTAAGAGTGATTTTGAGACGATCGATGTGTCAATCTATCCGAATCCGGCCAATGATATGATTGCCATTCAACTTAATAATATGTTGAATAATAACCTTACCGTGTCACTTTTCGATATATCAGGAAGATTGATCAATAAAACTATGCTGTATCAAGGAAGCACAATTGCCTACTTCGATACAAAGACTTTGTATGCCGGAGATTACTTAGTCGTTGTATCTGATGTCCATAATAAATTCACAAAAATGATCAGTATAGCGAAGTAATCATTCTGTATTAGTAAGTAAAAGCCTTATAAAAAAAGAGAATCAAATTTCAGATTCTCTTTTTTTTGTCTTTCATTATTCTTTTATCAGACGCTGCACAAAGCGATGTTGGTCACTTAAACGTTGAGCTTTGAGAATATAGATTCCCTTTGTCAGGTTATCTGTATTTATTATAAAATTTTTCTGGTTTGAAGTGAGCGTGTAACTGGCTATTATGCGTCCGTTCATATCTTCCATTGTTATTGTCCAATTTTCTCCTGTCAGATTGTTGATCATACATTCATTGCTGATCATCGTTGGGTACACTTCTAGTCCGGACTCTTTTGAAAACGCATTGATGCCATTTGGATTCATACCGCCACTTTTTAAACTATTGGCTTTAAGAATGACATAACTGTTCAATACGCCATCCATGACATCGGCTATTGCTAATTTCAAGTGATAGGTGGCGCCTGTAGTCACATTGGCATGTGCAATGAGAGGAACAGTAAATCCATCCATCGTACATATTGTGTCCGTATTGTTGACATATAAGGCAGTATTCGGTGAGCAGGTTGAAACTGAACCGTCATTGATGGAGTTGATAGAAACTGCCGTTGTAGTTAAAGGTATCAGGGCAATATTGGTCGGAGCTGAAAACCCAGGGCCGGAAATGAAAAAGCCGAAGATATCATTGAAAGCCGAGCAATTGAATTCTGGATATTCTTCTGAACCAAACACATATTCGAATTCTACGAACGCCCCGACCGGCTGCATATCAAATTCAAGTACGCAGGCATCATAGGTAGTTGCCAGCACGATGGCGCCTAATTGAGCATCTCCGGGTGCATTGTTCGTAGTGGAAGCAAAATCACCCGGATGTCCATCCAGTCCGAAACTATTCAAGGCTGAATTACTTGCCACATCACCTGTTCCAAGTGCAATACCATCTGCAATGCCAAGATTGGATGTGCCACTGAATTCTCCGTTTGCATTGCTGTCGCACGTGAGAACTGCATTTGTGACTGATACGCCTAAGGTTCCGGATGTAGCCACCAGTTTATTCGCCAGATAACTCGCCGTCTTATTAGGTGTGATGTTTAACTGAGCCCAACTGAATTGACTTATTGTCAGAAAGGAAAATAAAAGGATTACGTGTTTCATGATATATTTGTCTTTTGAACTATGAAGGTACTTGCCTGAACAGTAGAAAAGAAGAAAAGTCAATATTATTATCGTAGCGTCTATTAGTGAAATCTAAAAAAAAACCACACTTTTCCTTGTTATTCAAAAAATAAAATTACTTTTGCGGCCCTTTTAGTTCTTATCAAATAGAAAGAATGAACTTGGAAGTTGCTCCGTACGCTTACGGGACAACGTTTGAACCAATAAAAATTTAAACATGGCTAAAGAAATCAGTGGCTTCGTAAAGCTACAATGCAAAGGCGGTCAAGCTAATCCCGCCCCTCCAATCGGTCCTGCCTTGGGTTCCAAAGGTGTTAACATCATGGAATTCTGCAAGCAATTCAATGCTCGCACACAGGACAAACCAGGTAAAGTATTACCGGTATTAATCACAGTTTTCGCTGACAAAAGTTTTGAATTCGTAATCAAAACTCCTCCGGCTGCAGTTCAGTTAATGGAGCTGGCTAAAGTGCAAAAGGGTTCTAAAGAGCCTAACCGTGCTAAAGTCGGTAAAGTAACCTGGGAACAGGTAGAAGAAATTGCCAAGGACAAGATGCCTGACCTTAACTGTTTTACAGTTGAAAGTGCTATGCGCATGGTGGCAGGTACTGCTCGCAGTATGGGTTTAACAGTTGAAGGTAATGCGCCTTGGGCTAATTAATTTACGTCAGTTTAAAAAAAAGAAAACAACATGGGACTAAGTAAAAAAAGAAAAGTAGCGGATACCAAAGTGGATGCCGCCAAAGTATACAGCTTAGAAGAAGCTTCTAAGCTGATGAAAGATATCAATTGTACCAAATTCGACAGTTCAGTGGATTTACATATCCGTTTGGGCGTTGATCCTAAGAAAGCCGATCAGGCCATCAGAGGTACAGTTACATTACCTCACGGTACAGGGAAGACCAAACGAGTGTTGGTTCTTTGCACACCTGAGAAGGAAGCCGAAGCGAAAGCTGCAGGCGCCGATCACGTAGGGTTGGATGAATTTGTTGCCAAAATTGAAGGTGGATGGACAGATGTAGATGTAATCATCGCTACGCCATCGGTAATGCCTAAAATTGGTAAACTCGGTAAAGTGTTAGGGCCACGTAACCTGATGCCTAATCCTAAGACAGGAACCGTTACGAATGATGTAGCCGGTG
>CAIQUX010000192.1 GCA_903875055.1 uncultured Bacteroidota bacterium | reverse complement strand
TGTGCTATCAGGATTTCGGAACTAATGTTATTCAAATCGATTTGCTCAAATTTGCTATCACATTCAAAAATCACCCTTCCGCTAATATCATAAATCCGAACCTTATTAATCTTTTGATTTGATGTACTAATTAAAAGATTATGATTAATGCATGTTAAATTCACTTCATTTCCTTTCTCTTCAATCCCATTTACAGGTGTTGCCCAACCCCACAAATAACTGTAAATACTATAAATTTCTGAATTTGACAACGCTCGGTTAAAAAGAATCAATTCATCCATTGAACCATCAACCCAATATGGATAATTTGGATTTAAATGTTTCCCAATCGATAAGTTTTGGGAATTTGAACCAATGCTAAAAGTTCCTGAAATTGAATTTACTGGCGAAAGACTTGGGGATTTAATATTTGAATCCATTTCTATTTGATAATGGCTCACCAAATTCGCACCAATGACAGATGCATAGAAATACCACTTATTCAAGGAAACGAAATTACCTGGAGGTACAGTAAGTACAGGACTTCCTACTTGAGATACTAATTGTGTATAATTAGGACTAAATGTTCCACATGTTCCATCGTATGGATTATCACTTAAGCACTGTCCATAATTTCCAGGAATAAAGTCTGGATAGCCTTTGCTGACAATCTGACTTGACTCACATAAGGCATTATTAAAACTATTTAATTTCACAAGTGATATAATTGTTATTTCATTACAAGAAAGCATTGCTTTATCCGCCACCTCTGCCCAACTAGTACTTCCATCGAAGGCTCCTGCTTTGAATGGTTTGTTCCTGAAACCTGGTGCTGTGGCTATTGAGTAAGGAGTCCCGTTGTTATTGTTTCCGCTCATATCAGGCAGTGACGAAAGAAATGGCTGATCTGCTGAATCAAACGTCCAGCGCGCTATACACCCCGTGACACCACTAGGATAGGTAGTTTGAGCCATAGCTGAATACGAAAAAAGTATGATCAGCTGAATTAAATAGATGTTCTTCATTGTTGACAATTATTAATATGGACATAAACGTACTCAAATGAGATGTACTTTCAAAGAGTTTCAATCGAATATTTCCATGATTCTGATTTCAGGAATAAACTACTTCTCAAAATAATGACATTTGAATGACAATTGAGAGTTCCATTTCAAGATTTATATATGAAAAATCACGCTTATTATCAGACCTTTGCACCCTATGAACAAGTTTTATATACTCGCATCTCTTGTCTTTCTTTCTTTCATGGCCTGTGAAAAAAAAGAAAAACCTATTACATTGCCTCCAAAAGGTGATGGCCAAATGCTACAAGTGAATATGGGGGAAACTTATGAATATCAATTCTTCATCAATCTTGAAGAACAGAAAATCGTTCATATTAGCAAAATAGACAGTTGGGATCTGGCTTTACAGAGTGGCAGCAACCAGCATGCTGTTTTCCTGAATGGCGGAAAAGGTATGGCCGCCTACAACACACATAAAACAAAATTTGAAGATGTCAGTTACTCAGACACCCTGCAGGCAAAATCACAATGGAGTTACGATTCACCCACAGGTCTAACTGATTCTTCCGCCATTGGCAATTGGGAAACCAGCCATCCTGTTTATTTGATTAAATTGGATGAAACAGGTTCTAATGTGCGGAAATTGCAGATTACTTATGAAGATCAATTCCAGTATACCCTTTCGGTCGGAGATATTTCATCAACGATTCCTGCAAGCATCACGGTTGTCAAGAATCCGGATTGCAATTTTACCTACTTTTCATTTTCATTACTAACTACTGTCGCGGATGTTGAACCCGCCAAGGATTCATGGGATTTACAAGTAACGCGATACAACTATACATTCTATGAAGAAAACCCACCACTCCGTTATATCGTCAATGGTGTGTTACTGAACCCGACAAGTACCTTTGCCTACAAAGATTCACTTTCAGATTATAATAATATCAATGTCGATTTTGCCACTTCTGTTCCTTTGTCAAGTTTGCGGGATGTCATTGGCTATGACTGGAAGTATATCGATTTTACCGCCACTAACCCTATTTATACGATTGTGAAAAAATACAATTATGTCGTCAAAAATCAGAATAACCATCTTTTCAAACTTCATTTTCTGGATTTCTATAGTTCAACTGGCGTTAAGGGAAGTCCTAAATTTGAGTTTTATCAATTTAATTAGCCGGTCACCGACTAGCTTTGTATTCAATTAGTTCAAAGGTTTAGCGTTTTTCGCCACGTTCCTCATCGAGTTCAATTTTCTCAATAATTTTCCCCTTTTTGTCAATTTTATATTGCTCTTTTCCCTGCCCAATGATGGCGTTACCTTCTTCTGTAAAACTACCGGCCATTTCATATTCAAATGGCAGAATTGTGTTTCCTCGAACGTCGATATAGCCAAATTTATTGTTACGACTCACGGCCGCCAGACCGTTTGAAAAATTCGTTGCAAGTTCATATTGACATGGGATTACCACATCACCCAAACTGTTTATAAATCCCCACTTCCCATTCTTCATCACCCTGGCGCAACCTTCAGAAAAAGGAAAGGCATTTTCAAAAATTGGCTGAATCAGCCAATGATCTTGTTCATTGATGAATCCATAAAGGCCTGCATATTTAACACAAGCTATCCCGTTATCAAACAATGTGGCATCATCGTATTTCAAAGCAATCGATTCCTGCCCCACACTGTTGATATACCCCCTTTTTCCATCCTTCATCACAATGGCCATCCCTTCCGAGAAGTCACTTCCAGCGTCATATTTTGGATAGACAAGTATCAAATTCATTTTGTCCTTATAGCCGACTTTACCTTCCTGATAGAAACGCGAGATATCCTGTCCAAAAGCTAGATCAGACAACAATAAATTCAGACTCCCGGTTAACAGAGCCGCCATCTTGATATAAGTGTTCATGACGAAAGGTTTTAAACTGGTTAAGGACTTAAAAATACATATATTCCTCAGTATATCAAATCACGATGTAGAAATATTCCGGAATTCTCCCAGAATAGTTTTTATTTATTTGAAGTTTGCCTTTTTGTGGACTATTTTTGTCTGTTTTTTAAACTGAAATATCGATGCTTTTACAGATTCCTAATACCCCGTTTAATTATTTTCCTATTGTGATTCAGATTATTATCGCCATCGGTTTTGTTGCGGTGATGATGGGAGTCACGCACTATCTTGGCCCTAAAAGAAAAACATCCGATAAGCTTGAAAATTTCGAATGCGGTATAGAACAAGAAGGGAATGCCCGTCAACCGCTGGCTGTGAAATACTTTCTGGTAGCCATCTTGTTTGTCCTGTTTGATGTCGAAGTGATCTTTTTTTATCCTTATGCGATTAATTTCAGAGCCTTGGGATGGAATGGTTTTCTGGCAGTTTTGATGTTTGTTGCATTTTTTGTGCTTGGATTTACATACATCATCAAAAAAGGCGCCCTCATCTGGGAGGATTAAATATTCTTGGAGCTAATAAAACAGGAGATAGGTAACAGAAGGTGGGACTTATTCTCCCAAAGTGAATGAAACAAAGTCAATAAAAAAAACAAAATCCTTTCAAAAGTAAAACATGAGACCTGTAACACATAATACAAAAATAAAAGTAGTTGAAGCGCCACAGGGATTAGCCGGCGAAGGTTTTTTTACCACCAAAATAAGCGAAGCGGTTGGACTTGCACGCAGCAATTCAATCTGGCCATTGCCGTTCGCAACATCGTGCTGTGGCATTGAATTCATGGCTACTATGGCTGCTCACTACGATCTGGCCCGTTTTGGAGCAGAACGACTTAGCTTCTCGCCAAGGCAATGCGACTTAATTATGGTGATGGGAACCATTTCTAAAAAAATGGCCCCGGTGTTACGACAGGTTTATCTTCAAATGGCAGAGCCAAGATGGGTCATGGCGATAGGAGCCTGTGCAAGCAGTGGCGGTGTCTTTGATTCCTACTCTGTTTTACAGGGAATCGACCAGGTCATCCCGGTTGATGTGTACATACCTGGATGTCCACCCCGTCCTGAAGCAATTATTGATGGCTTCATGCGAATCCAGGATCTAATACGAAATGAAAGTATTCGTCGCCGTGAAAGCGATAAGTACAAAGAGTTGCTGAACAGCTATGGTATCCAATAAGAAAAAGTTGAATCCGAAACAAGGAAAATAATTATGTTGACAAATGAAATCATAAAACAACGACTGACAGAGAAGTTCGGTGAGTTGGTATACAATTTTGAAGAGCCCTACGGAATGCTAACCTTCGTGACAGAACGTGATAACAATCTGAAGGTCATGAATTTCTTAAAGGAAAGCGAAGACCTTGGATTCACTTTCCTGAATGACCTGACAGCCGTTCATTATCCAGATCTGAAAGGAAAGGAATTGGCAGTGGTATACATGTTACAAAATATTCAGGCCGAACTGCGAATCCGTTTCAAAGTATTTACAGATATCACTAAACCGGATGTGTTTACAGCAACAGGCATCTTTGAAACTTCGAACTGGTTGGAACGTGAAGCCTTCGACTTTTTTGGTGTAAACTTCGTTGGGCATCCTAACCTGATCCGTATTATGAACGTTGAAGAGATGGACTACCACCCGCTTCGAAAAGAATATCCTTTGGAAGAACAGACACGGATCGATAAAGACGATGACATGTTCGGCAGATAATCATTCACTCTCCCGGCAAAACAAAAAACAACACCGGGAAGAAACCAACAGCGAAAAATAAAATGAGTCAGAAACAAAATATTCAATTACCGGAAGGTTCACTCGGCAAGCAAACTACAACGCTTAACTTAGGACCAACCCACCCCGCCACCCATGGCGTGTTTCAAAACATCCTTGAGATGGATGGCGAGCGTATCATCGACGCAGTGCCCACAATAGGATTCATTCACCGAGCATTTGAAAAAATTGCCGAACATCGTCCTTATTACCAGATTACGCCCCTCACCGACCGCCTGAATTATTGTTCTTCACCAATAAACAATATGGGTTGGCATATGACCGTTGAGAAACTGATCAAGGCAGAACTTCCAAAAAGAGTCGAATACCTGCGAGTCATCATCATGGAACTCTCTCGAATTGCCGACCATCTGGTTTGTAATTCCGTCATAGGTGTGGATACAGGTGCCTTCACCGGATTCATTTATGTATTTGAACTAAGGGAATATATTTATGAAATATTCGAAGAAGTTTGTGGTTCCCGATTAACCACAAATATTGGTCGTATCGGTGGATTCGAGCGAAACTTCAGTGAACTGGCCTTTCAAAAAATAGACCATTTCCTTAAAATTTTCCCTAAGGCCATGAAGGAATTTGAAACCTTATTCAATCGCAATCGCATCTTTATGGAACGCACCATGGGTGTAGGCGGAATAGCGGCAGAAAGGGCTTTGAATTATGGCTTCACAGGACCTAACCTACGTGCAACAGGTATTGATTATGATATTCGTACGGCACATCCGTACAGCGGTTATCAGGATTTTGACTTTTCAGTTCCCGTCGGCACCACCGGCGATGTCTACGATAGATACCTGGTCCGTAATGCCGAAATATGGGAAAGTATCAATATCATCACACAAGCAGTAAAAAAAATTAAGGAATTGGACCCTTCGGTTTATCATGCAGACATACCGGATTTCTATTTACCTGAAAAAGCGGATGTATACACTAAAATGGAAGCACTCATTTACCATTTCAAAATTGTCATGGGTGAAACAGATATCCCTGCAGGTGAGGTATATCATTCTGTCGAAGGCGGAAATGGCGAATTAGGTTTTTATCTGATAAGCGACGGAGGCCGTTCACCTTACAGGCTTCATTTCAGAAGACCTTGTTTTATCTTCTATCAGGCTTATCCTGAAATCATTAAGGGGAGCATGCTAAGTGACGCCGTTGTGACCATGAGTAGTTTGAATCTGATTGCAGGAGAAATAGACGGATAGAAACATTATTACCCAATAAACTTCGGGTATTGAAAAATAGAATTTTAGTTCAATAAAAAAATATAGAAATGGCCTTTTCAAAAGAAATTGTAGACAGAATTAAAGAACTTTCATCACATTATCCTGAAGGAAAACAAAAGAGCGCACTGATTCCTGTGTTGCATGTTATACAAGAGACCGGTAACCTGTCGCTGACCATAGAACAAATGGACGAAGTGGCGAAACATCTTGACATCACACCTATCGAGGTATATGAAGTGGCTACATTTTATACTATGTTCAATTTGAAACCGGTCGGTAAATACATCCTTGAAGTTTGTCAGACAGGTCCTTGCATGTTGAACGGAAGTGATCGAATCATTGACTATATCAAAACAAAACTTAACATCAATAATGGTGAAACCACGCCAGATGGTTTATTTACCCTGAAGACAGTCGAATGTCTTGGAGCCTGCGGATACGCCCCCATGATGCAGCTCGGCAAAACATACAAAGAATTTTTAACCCCCGAAAAAATCGATTCAATACTGGAAGATTGCCGTAAGAATGCATAATTTCAGTTCGTTAGAAATACATCAGGGTCTTTGTATTAATCGATTAACGTTTAACTCATATCATCATATTTATAATTATGAAACGAATTTTAAACTCGCTTTTCTTATTTACACTTTCACTTTCCGCATATTCCCAAGGCGCTCCCAAACAGGTTCCGGGAACTGAAGGACAGAAAACACACGACGAAGCCAAGGTCAACTCAACTATTCCGCCTTTTCAATTCGCTACCTCTGCTGGCAAATTCATGACGAATGCCGATCTGCCTGCTAACAAACCTGTGATATTAGCTCTGTTTAGTCCTACATGCGACCATTGTCAGCGTGCAGTGGCTTCCATCAAAGATAAGATGAACTTATTCGGTGATGCCGTGATTATATTCGTTACTTCAATCAGTAATTATAGCGAACTTGAGAATTTTGAAAAGATTTCAGAAATCAGTCTGTATCCTACTATTCATGTTTGTGCTGCACAAGATGCATTCATCGCAAAATTCTTTATGCCAAACTGGATATTGCCGCAAGTGATGGTTTATAACAAACAGCAGAAACTTCAAAAGATTTTTTACGAGACAGTTAACACAGACAGCCTAATGACATATATGAGAAAGTAATCAACTTGACCTGAACTTTTTATTCAGACTTATTTATGGTAACAAGTCCTACATCGGGGCTCATACACATCGCGTTCACCCAAAAGTACGGTTGCATCCGAAACCGTTTTCCGATAACTGTAATTAGCAATATCCCCACACACCACACAAATGGCATGTAGTTTGGTCACATAATCTGCCATAGCCAAAATAGCTGGCATAGGGCCGAACGGGCGACCTAAAAAATCCATATCCAAACCAGCCACTATCACACGGATTCCCCGTAAGGCAAGCTTTTCAGCTACATTCGGCATCTCTTCATCAAAAAACTGCGCTTCGTCAATTCCTACTACATCTACTTCCTGAGCCAACAATAAAATTTGTTGTGAATTGCCCACTGGCACACTAGGTATTCTGGATTCATTATGTGAAACAATATCATTGACATCGTAGCGTGTGTCAATGGTAGGCTTGTATATCTCTACCCTTAAATTGGCAATCTGAGCGCGTTTCAATCGTCGTATCAATTCTTCGGTCTTGCCACTGAACATAGAACCGCACACAACCTCGATCCATCCCTTCTTCGTGTTCCGTATATTAGGTTCTATAAACATTTTTTATTCCTTCCTGTTTGACTAAATTTGAAGATTACGAAAATAGTCGCACAATGAAATCAAAACTAATCTTTCTCTGCCTTTTTTTATACACATCACTCAGTTTTGCCAAAGAAGGAATGTGGCTGCCTTTTTTGCTGGACAAAATGAATGAGAAAGAGATGAAAGGTATGGGCATGAAAATCACGGCTAAGGATATTTACGATATCAACAAAGGAAGTCTGAAAGATGCGGTAGTGATTTTTGGAAGCGGATGCACAGGCGAAGTGGTTTCAGAGAAAGGGCTTGTGCTTACCAATCATCATTGCGGGTACAGCGCCGTGCAGGGATTGAGTAGTGTGCAACATGATTATCTGACCAATGGATTCTGGGCTATGAATCAAAATGAAGAACTACCCTGCCCTGGTTTGTCGGTGACTTTTATTGTACGAATTGATGATGTAACAAGCAAAGTCAAACTAGGCATTGCAGAAAATTTGAGCGATAGCTCGAAAGCAAAAATGAGGTCTGTGAATATTGAACGGCTACAGAAAGCATTCAAAGATTCTACCGGATATGATGCCTCTATAAAATCATTTTATTATGACAATCAATTCTATCTGTTTCTGACAGAGAAATATACGGATATTCGGCTAGTCGGTTTTCCGCCAGATGGCATTGGCGAGTTTGGCGGCAGTACCGATAATTGGTCATGGCCAAGGCATACCGGTGATTTTGGTGTTTTTCGTATCTATGCCAATAAGGATAACAAACCCGCTACTTATTCGAAAGACAATATTGCGTACAAACCAAAAAAATCATTCACCATTAATATCGGCGGTGTTAAGGAAAATGATTTTACATGGGTCTATGGTTTTCCTGGGAAAACGACCGAATACCTTAGCAGTGACGGCGTAGCAGAAATCATGAACATCCTCGATCCGGCGCGAATCTCACTTCGTGAAAAAAGTTTGGCTATCATGGAACAAGATATGCATGCCAGTAAAGACGTATTTATCAAGTACGCTTCCAAAAAATTACGTCTGGCCAATTATTATAAAAAATGGCAGGGCGAATTGTTAGGTCTTCAGATGAATCATGCGATTGAAAAGAAACAGACACAAGAACAGGCATTCATGAAATGGGTGAAGCAGGATCCAGAGAGAATCCGGAAATACGGTAACATACTCGATGATTTGTCTGCAGCCTACAAACGTGAGGAGAACAGTGCTAAACTCAACGAATATCTGACAGAAGGAATTGGAGGAAGTGAATTAATCAAGGCCACCTTAGCCTATCGAAATATTATGAAGGCCGTTGATTCGATTCCTGACATGGATAGTCTAATCCTTCTGAAAAAAGGTTTGATGAGCTATCTGACAACATGTAATATTGAAACGGATAAGAAAATAACCAAAACCCTTTTCGGTTCCTTCGCTGCACAGATTGAACCAAGCGAGTATACCAGCGAGTCGTATATCGAGAATATGTTCCAAACTTCCTTTCTTACTTCTTCTCAAAAAATAGATGCCTTACTTGGCATAAAAAACAAGTCCGATATCAAACTTGTTCTTGCCAAAGATCCTGCATATAAAGCATATCAATTCTATGATAGTATTCAACTCGCTAATTCTACCTTATTGAAAAAAAACCAACAGACTATAAATGCCCTTTACACCTTGTATATCCAAGCCCTTATGGAGTATAATAAAGGAAAACAATTTTATCCGGATGCAAATTCAACCCTCCGTGTCACCTATGGCAAAATAGAAGGCGTTCAACCTAAAGACGGAATGCTCTATACATATAATACCACGCTTGATGGCGCCATGATGAAAAACAATGACACTATTGAAGAATTCAAAGTGCCTGAAAAGTTGAAGTTGCTATACAAGACAAAAGATTATGGGCGATACGTTATTCTGCAACATGGCAAGCCTACGATGCCGCTTGCCTTTCTGGCTTCCAATCACACCACGGGCGGCAACTCAGGTAGCCCGGTTATGAATGCAAAGGGTGAACTGATTGGTACAAATTTTGACCGCATTTGGGAAGGCACCATGAGTGATGTCTTATTTGATCCGGAACTTTGTCGCAACATCACCCTCGATATTCGTTATACATTGTTTATCATCGAGAAGTTCGGAGGTGCCAAATGGATCGTGGATGAGATGAAATTAGTCAAGTAATCAAAACAATTTGGCTTGCTTCTGATTACTTTTTAAAATGCAATCTTTGATTCATTATTCAGTGACTGCCACGATTACATCCTGTGAATCTTCTGACGTGATAGTATAAGGCAACCCACCTTTCACTTCACTGCTGATGGACGGATCCCAGCCTTTGGCATATATATAATAATCACCCTTCTTTAACCCAGAAATGGTGGCTGAAGTAGAACCAGGAGACGTCGTAACACCCTTTTGGTTTGTATCATACACATCATTTGCAGGCGCATCGCTCGCATTAAATTTGACATAGAAAGTGACACTATCAATCACTGCTCCATGATGTTTGGCTACCAGTTTAAACGTCGCATTACCTCCAAAGCCGGCACTTGTTTTTTTCTTACATCCCGATTGGAGAAGAAGAAGTACGGAAAGCAAATAGCAGAATATTATTTTCATTCGATTTTTTTTTTGCAGAGTGAAGTTAAGACGAAACGGGCTATAAAAGAGTTTGTTATTTTCAGCAACCTTAGAATAATAAATTACTGTTTAGGTCTATTTTTGGGCAATTGAGGAGTGAAACTGAGAGATACGAATTATCTTTAGGTGTTTTCAGTTCATCGTCGCAATTTCATATCGCCATTTGAAACGCTTTTTAAAAATATTGGGATCCTTCGTATTGGTCTTGTTGCTGATACTGACTTTTGCGTTGTGGTTGCTATCAAGGGAGAAATACCAGAATTTATTGGCTAAGAAAGGGGCGAAATATCTTTCAGAAAAGCTTCATACTAAAGTAAGTATTCAGCATATCAACCTCTCATTCTTCAACCATTTCAACTTTCAGGGCGTTTATATAGAGGATCATTTCCATGACACACTGGCATATGTGGGTAATCTTCAGCTAAGAACAAGTGAATTGCTCTCCAATTACTGGAACAACAGCCGCCCGGTGATTCATGATATCACACTGAAGAATGTCTATGTAAATCTGAATCGTAACAAAGATTCTGTTTGGAATTATGACTTCATTGCCAGCGCATTCAATTCATCTTCAAAAACAAATACACCTGCGACATCAAACCGCAAACAAAATAGATCCAACCCTGAACTGGATATCAAACAGCTGCGATGCAATAATATCCGAATTTTCATGAATGACGGATGGCGCGGTGAGGATATGAATTTCTCATTTGCCACGTTGGCCCTTACAACCAACGGAATTGATCTGGTCAAAAAGAAGATTGCATTAAATAACATCTTGATTGACGGAGCTAAGATTGCCGTAAGGGAATACGATGGAAATAAACCTGAAGATCGGACACCGGATGATTCAAGCAGTTGGGGCACTCTGTTTAACCCCGACAGATATGACCTGACGTTACAATCTTTGCATGTTACAGGTTCTTCCTTTTTATATCGTGTCGGTAATCCGAATTCAACACCGGCCTTATTTGATGAAAAGAATATTGATATTGCCGGACTCAATATCGATCTTGGAGCTACCAGAGTGGTGAATGACACTATTTTCTCTTCAATAGACAAGCTCTCCGCCACAGAACGATCGGGTATCGCCATCAAGAACATGAATGCTCATGTCAAACTCTCACAAGTACAGGCTTCTCTTGACGAACTAAAACTGTCGACTAATTATTCCTTCGTCGGCGATCATTATGAAATGAATTATAAGAACTTCCATGATTTCAATGATTACATCGACAAGGTAAACATGAAAGCTTCGTTGAAAAACAGCAATATTTCTACGCTGGATATCGGATACTTCGCCAATATCATGAACAAGTACCCTATCGCTGTTGATGTGTCAGGCGAAGTTGACGGAACCGTAGCCAATATCAAGGGAAAACAACTTTCGCTTCAAAGTCTAAACACAAGCTTTCATGGAGATGCGAACATCGTTGGGCTGCCAGATGTCGACAACACCATTTTTGACATTACAAATATGGATGCGAAATCAAGCGGCAATGATATGAATGCACTGATTCCTCAAACAAAAACCAATGGCATTGCCTGGAATAAGCTATCAAGTATTGATTACAAAGGGTCGTACGAAGGCATGGTGAATAAATTCTACACAAAGGGGACACTCAATACCAATTTGGGTAACATTGTACTCGATCTGAATATGGATTTTAAACCGGAACAGCCGGATTATCAGGGGCATATTGAAACCGGAGCCTTTGATATAGGACAACTTACCAAGCAAAGCAAAATTGGAAAAATAAGTCTGAACGGAAAGATTGACGGCAGTGGATTTGATCTTGATCATCTGAATGCAAAGGTTGACGCTGTTGTTACATCAATCGGGTTTGAAGACAAAACGTATACCGATCTGACGATTAACGGTATAGTCGCTAAAAAGAAATTTGACGGAATTTTCATTTCAAAAGATCCGGGTCTGGAAATGAATTTTAATGGTATCGTAGATCTAAGCGGCAAAGTTCCGGTCTACAATTTCAATTCGCGATTTGTAAAGTTTGATTTACAAAAGGCCGGACTAATGAAAGACGCTGTCATAGGTTCCGGATATATAAGTTTGAATTTTAACGGCTCTACGATTGATGATTTTACAGGAACAGCTTCTTTCAAAAATATCTTGATTACCAAAGGTGATAAAATCATTTCACTTGATGACGCCCTACTGGAATCCATCCAAATGCCAAAAGAAAAAATATTGCGTCTTAGCAGTTCAATTGCTGATGCAGAAATAAGAGGAAATTTCTATGTAAGTGGCCTGCCTGATGCGATTCAACTATATCTATATCATTACCTTCCGCAGTATATTCAAATGCCGGGTTCAATGAGCAATCAGGAGTTGACATACAATCTGGCGATTAAGAATATCGACACCATCATGCATACATTTTTTCCTGATTATTCCGGTTTATCCGGCTCTGTAATCAGTGGGAACCTGAATACGACTTCACAGAAATTTTCGCTGGATGCCAATGTCGTTTCAGCCGGATATAAAGAATTTCATTTCAAGAATCTGGTCATAGTAGGAGCCGGAGATTATAAGGAATTAGATTTGAATGCAACGTGTGAAAATTTTCTATATAATGAAGAAGTCATCATACCTTCATTTCAAATCAATGCTCAGATGGCTAATGACACCGCCAGCCTCAGTATCGTCACCCAAAGCATCAATGATGTTCTGGGCGATGCGTATCTGAATCTGAAAGCAGTGGCCCTCAATAATTATCTGTATGTGAGCATCTTGCCTTCAAGTATCAGAGTTAAAGAAGATACCTGGCAACTATACGGTCATGACGATCTGGCATTCGGAAAGAAAATCAGTATTAAAGATCTAATATTGGAAAGCGGTGCGCAAAAAATTGTTGTCAATACGAAGAATAATGAATCAAATGATCTGACCTTGACTGTTGATGAACTTGACTTGCTGAGCTTTTCATCTTATATCAACATGACTACTCCTTCATTTTCTGGAAGGATCAGCGGAAAGATAGATGTTGATAATTTTCTTGACAATCCGTTTATCACTGCGTCTATCTTTTCGACGAATGAAGTTCTGATTGACAACGACACACTTGGATTTGTGAATGCCGATTTTACATTTGACACCAAGAATGAATTGATTGGGATAGGGAATACAACTCATATCATTCGAAATAAAAATAAAGCCGAAGTGAGCGGTTCATTGAATGTAAAATCAAATAGCATAGATCTGAAAACTTCTTTGGACCATACTGACATTTCTTTTCTGAATCAATTTGTAAGCGATTATGTAAAAGACATGAGCGGTTCTGCCACCGGAGTCATCAATATCAACGGGCATTTAGATGATCCTCAGATTTCAGGTGATCTTGTCATCAGCAATGCCTCCGTCAAAGTCATCTATCTGGGCACCAGATACTCAATGGATGATATCAAGATGCATTTCACCAGTTCAATTATACAGTTCGATGACTTCAATATAAAAGATGAAAGAAAAGGCGATTATACTGGCATTGTAAGCGGCCATATCGATCATAAGAATTTGGCTGATGTACAACTCAATCTTAACGTCACATCTCCTAACCTGCTTTGCCTTAATACAATGGAATGGGATAATGACTTATTTTATGGCTTTGTTCCAGCCAAAATAAATGTGGATGTAAGAGGCTACTTAGATGACCTCACGTTGGATGTAAATGCCAAACCACTGAAGGGTGCACAATTTCACATGCCAATGAGTTCATCCGGAGACGCTTCCACGTATGATTATATAAGTTTTGCAGAAATCGGAAAATCACAAAATGAATTGACCAGCAAAAAAACCGTGAACTATTTCAAATTGAATCTGAATATCGAAGCCACACCCGATGCCGAGGTCTTTATCATACTTGACAAAAACACCAGAGAAGAAATTGTTGCAAAAGGCAATGGCGATTTAGGCATTACTTTCGATATGGGTAATTCAATGAATATGTTCGGCACCTACGTGATTACAGAAGGAAAATATGAATTCAATTTCAGAGGAGTGCTGCCACGAACCTTTACCATCGATGAAGGAAGCAAAATCATTTGGAATGGGGATCCGCTGGGTGCCAGGATTGAAGTGAATGCCATCTATAAGCTACCTAATGCCTTACCGCTTTATCCGCTGATTGCAGGACTGAATATCACAGACAAAGCGGAACTGGATGAGTCCAAGAAAAAATATGACACCTATATTTACCTTTCCCTTCAACATGAATTATCACGACCTGAAATAAAGTTTGACATCGCACAACCTTCTAATAAAGCGATTGGCACTTTAGCTTACGACAAACTGGTGCAGATAAAAAACGACGAAAGGGAGCTCGTTTCTCAAGCCGGGGTTTTACTACTTTTAGGCGAATTCAAAGGATCTGAGATAAAAAGCTCTTATGAACGTGGGGGGGTTGCAACGGCTTCAGATCTGATCAGTAATGCGCTATCATCAGGTCTTACGAATGCGTTCAGTGATGTAACAGGGCTGAAAAATTTCTCGCTTAATCTTGGCTATAACACCTACTCCACCAATCCTGACCAAGCCAATATCAACAATATTAACCAGTTCAAATTCGGTGTCTCGGCCAATCTTTTTAAAGATAGGGTCATAGTCGATTTCGGCAGTAATGTGGATGTCGACCGGAACAACATGTCAACTAAGGGAACAAGTTCTGTCAATGTTGGAGGAGACTTCAAGGCG
Source organism: uncultured Bacteroidota bacterium (assembly GCA_903875055.1). Taxonomy (GTDB): domain Bacteria; phylum Bacteroidota; class Bacteroidia; order Chitinophagales; family Chitinophagaceae; genus OLB11. Next base: position 16,161 of record CAIQUX010000192.1, on the reverse strand, counting down.
CAATATCTTGTCACATCGGATGGACGTCTTCGCTTGAATGCCTACCGCTCTCCCAATTATAATGTGGATGGTACCAACATCATGAAAGGCGGTGTGGGCGTGAGTTATAAGAAGGTATTCAACAACTTCAGGGAACTCTTCACTTCGAAACGAAGAAAATACAAACAAAAGACTACAGATACTCTAAACAAAACAGAATCTTAAATGACTAAAAAATATTCCGGACTTTTCGTTTTAGCCATCCTGCTTTTTCAATTCATGATCACCTTACATGGGTTTATCACCATGTTTTCTGACTATAGCGGATGGACGATTTACCATTTGAGGCCCTTCATACAATTACTTTTCACTTTAGCCTGGACTGGCATATTTTTAAAAAAAAGATGGGCTTTCTTCGTTTATCTTTCCCTGATGTTTTATGAAATTGCCATGAAATTGTTTTTCGGAAAATATGTGTTCGGAGAAGTGTTCGGTGATGTCTTTTTCCCTGCCGACCTGATATTCAGCTTCATCATCCTGTTGCTTTACACCCAGCATTTCAATGAACGACCTGCACCAAACAAGTAATCCACCGACCCGAATCATTTCAGTCGTTCCTTCACAAACTGAATTACTGCACGAACTCGGGCTTAGGGATGAAGTCATTGGCATCACCAAATTTTGTGTGCACCCTAAAGAATGGCATCATTCCAAGGTTCGGGTGGGCGGAACTAAAACCCTACAACTTGAACTGATCCATTCTTTGAAACCTGATTTGATACTTGCCAACAAGGAAGAGAACAATAAGGAACAGATTGAAAATCTGCAGCAACAATATCCTGTATACATCAGCGACGTCAGAAATATAGAGGACGCACTTCACATGATTACAAGGATTAGCGAGCTCGTTCATAAACAAACTGAAGCCAGCAAGATAATATCAAGAATTGAAAACGCCCTAAAGAATAATGGTATCAAACATAGACGTTTAAAAACAATTTACCTGATTTGGAAAGACCCTTTCATGGCGTCCGGCATTGATACATTTATCCATTCTATGATGCAAGAAGGAGGTTTCACTAACTGTGTGCTCCTTCCAAGATATCCTATTCTGACAAATGAAGAACTTAGAAAAATGAATCCTGAATTAGTTTTATTATCCAGCGAGCCATATCCTTTCAAACAAAAACATATCGAAGAACTTGCCAGACTTTTACCAGAAGCTCAAATCAAACTAGCAAATGGAGAATTATTTAGCTGGTATGGTAGTCGAATGTCGCAATCATTTGATTATTTTAGTGCTTTACATGAAGAACTACGCTAATTTTCTAAGTCTTTCTCTTTCCCTCGTCCTGTATGCAGTCCTATGCATTGCACTTCACCCCTTTCTGGGGTATCTTCTTGATAGCGACGGTGTGGCCTACTTAAGCATTGCACGTCGTGTTGCGGAAGGTCAATATGATCAAAGCATCAACGGGCTTTGGAGCCCTTTGAACTCATGGTTGCTCGTGCCTTTTATGCGCATTGGAATGGATGCTTGGATGGTTGCTAAGGTGATGAATTGTTTTCTTGGAGCTTTCGTCATTCTCCTTACTCACTTTCTATTTCAACAGTTTAAACTAAACAGAAAGGCTCATGCCGGATTGCTCCTGGCTTTGGCAATTGTCATGGTGCACAATGTGTACCTCCAGATGTTCGGAGATATCTTACAACTGCTTTTTGTCATCACTTATCTTTTAATCATTTTTTCTGAACGCTTTCATACTGGCTACATGAAAGCTATTATTTGCGCTATCATCATGGGTTTGGGCTTCTATGCGAAAGCCTATTCATTGGTGTTCTTTCTCTTCCATTTTGGCATCGCCATCTTCTGGTATTATAAAAGAAATCGAATTCAACTTAAACGAGCCATCCTTATTTACATCACAGGGGCCATCACCATCCTGCTTACTGTCTTACCATGGACCTATGCTTTACATGAGAAATATGGAGATTGGCCGATGACTGGGCATGCCGGAAAATTGAACATGAGCTGGCAATTGAACAGTGGCAAATCTTTCAGAAAAGACATCAGGCTTTTAATACCCCCGACATATGAAGATTCCCCTTCCTTTTGGGAGGACCCTTATCCGAGCCAGCAAAATTTAAGCACCCCGGTGAGTTCGCCAACCCATTTTATCAAATGGACGGCAAGAATCATTCATACTGTCTTCATTGCAATAGGTTGCTTTAATGAAATTTCATTTATGGCTTTAGCTATCCTGCTTATTTCTCTTTTCTATTTTTTCTCAAGAAATAATTCTGGAGAAAAAAATGATGATAAACACAATGAACAACTATTGATCATAACAGCATTGACCATGCCCTTGGGGTATCTGATGATGCATATCGAAACAAGGTATATCTGGTTGAACATTATGATTATAATGATACTAGGCACTTTGCTAATAGAAAAGGTAAAGCCAGTCCTGACACCAACACGTTACTCCATCGTATTAATGCTGCTGGTATTTTCATTCACTGTGTTTCCCATCCTTGATATCAAGAATTTAAAAAATAAAAATAAAGATCTGTTTGTTTGCGCAGAAGCAATAACAAATAAAGGTATTAAGGGACGTTTCACTTCAAACGGGTTAGATGCAGGAAGAATGTGGGTTGTCGCTTTTTTGTCCGGGAACCCCTTCTATACTATCGAACGAACTGATTATTCTATAACAGAACTTATTCAGGAAATGAAACGCTATAATGTCAGATACTATCTGTTTCAAAGCGAGAACAACAAACCTGACATCAAATTAGAAGAATCCGGGTTTCACTTTTTGTTAAAAGGTGATGGCTTCGATATGTATGAGTTAAAATAAATATTCAGGAATTCTGAATATCAATCATGGATTACACATGAGATTTTACCCATTTTTTAATCTTGCGGATATAATCAAAATACCCCATTTCAAGTCTGAACCATAAGATAGCAAAAATAAGGATAGCAATACCACATAAGATATATGAAGTATTATTATACTTACCCTCACCTAACACATAGAGCAGAATACCGGCAATAATCATAAACAACACAAATATCATAATCAGATAAGGCCCACCAATATCAATCCTTCTTGGTTTGCTCCTCATTTTAATAATAGTATTTCCGCTATCCGTTGCAGTCAGTCGCAACCGCGTGATAGGAAGAGTATACACATGCTCTTCAACTTCTGCGTGGGGGATAATTTTCACATCACCATCTCTGTGCGAAATTTCAAAATCCAAATCATGTACTTTTAGATGTTGACCTATCAGATGTTGCTTTATTTCATCCGGGTTCTTCTTGCTTTGCAATGTATAATAACGTCTGAATATCATAGCGGATTGTTTTAAGTTTCAGAAATTTACATCTAAATGATGAGTCTTGCAACAATTGCTATATTTTTTTTAATCACATTAATAAAATAAAATGTGATTAATAAACCTTGGAGAGTTCGTTATAAAAAAACTTTTCAGCTTCATATATCTGATACAACTGATTTGAAAGCTCGCTGTAACTGACTACATCAGTTGATCTTGCCTTACAAATTCGGGCTGTATTATAGGCGAAATTCCGCCATTGATCTCCAATGCCGGTCATTCTCGAAGATAATTCATTAAGGCCATCGATACCTGTTTCTTTAGCGGCTTCCTGCAGGAAAGCGGCGTACAAAAAACGGAAACCTGCTCCTCCCGTACCAATCTCTTCCTGCATACGAATAAGATTACCCAGGTATAAAGTTGCCTTCCGCGGTTCAAGTTTAATCGGGTATTTCAAAATCTGTTTGCTTAAAAACGCTATCGCATTAACCCCAAACCACGGCACGGGCGGCGATTTCATAAACATACATGTCTGCTTGATACCTTTTTTTATAGCCCCCTTCATGTCTATGTGTTGAGGTACCTGCTTGATATAATACATCCTTCCTCTTGGCTCCGGCATACCCTTGGCAAACCTGGCCTTGGCGAGATCTTCATATCTAATGATACACTTGTCATCCATAACAGGGTCGCTCACTTGATAAAACCCATCTTCTTCACCAAAAATAACAAGATTATGAGCGTTAAAGTGGAATCTGAATACTTCTGGCAAGAATGGAAGATAAAATACACTGACCTGACAACCCGTAGGGATGTTGTTTTGAATATTCTCTGTCAGGCGGTTCATTCCTGTCTCAACTGATCTGAAACGTTCAGCATCCGATTTGATATGAAGCCGTTTGCATACATTGTTAAATATCTGGCCCGGATAAATCCTGTATGTTGTACCTGGCACGCCGTTTACTTTTACAAAAGGGAGATGGCCGAAAAAAAGACCTCCTCCAATTCCGAATGCCATAGGTTCCGAAATCGGGACCCCATAATGTTTTAATAGATTTGACGTGACACCGCTTTCACAGTGTGCCTGCGATTTGTGCTCGAATGGAATAATCATGCTGCAAAGATGGACATTTAAGGGAGCTTTTTCAATTCATCGGTAGAGATGTTAAAAACTTTGGCATATTTATCAAGCATTCCCTTTGATAAACCTGCGAATACGACAGGGATCATATGTCTTCTAACCTGCCATTGCCACTTGTTTACATACGAAGAAAGAATACTGATATCCATTCTATTTTTGATCATATAATATGTGATCGGGCTACACTTACCATTACGTACTTGCTGCATGGCTACCTTGAGTTGATGATCTATTTCCTCCCAGGCTTGCTCCAGAACCACATTTTCTGCTTCCCAACCAGCACTGTTGGTTTGAGTATAACTACCCAAATTATCTGTTACATACAAAACTTTCTGAGGTGCTTTATCACCATCTTTAAAATTCTTCTTTTCCTGAGGAACTTCTTCTAATTTCATAGTTGACGGGTTAATATACTAATCTTTATTCGAATTGATGTTTGAACTTGCCCCTCCTTTAAGGTTCTTATTCCAATCCAGAAGCACATTATTCGCTTCGGAAACATAAGGGTCTTTCTTTAATGCCTTTATCCATTCATCATTCAGCTTTACCGAAGTGGTATCCTTTTTAATCTCTGGCAAATCAACCGCAATATTTTCAAATACCAATGTCTTTTTTGATTTCTCAACTTCTTCCATCTTTTTTGAAAACTCTTTGGCTTCTTTCATTTGCTCCTGAAACTTGGCCTGGTTAAGCGAATACTTATTATCATCAGATTGTTTTTTAATTTTGACAGCATTTTGAGAAATTAACTTGAATGACTCATTGCTCTCCGTGCGTTTTTTACTTGCCTCGATAAGTGCTGCAAAATCCGCATTCTGTTTCAAAGGCTTGTAATCGGCTTTAGCGATCTGATCCCAAGCCAATGAATTCGAATCTTTACGTTCGCCAACATCCATCAATTGATATAAATCAGGAAGCTGAATATCAGGTGTGACTCCTTTCATTTGGGTTGATCCTCCGTTGATACGATAAAATTTCTGCAAGGTCAGCTTTATAGAACCGAATGGCAGTATGGATTGATCACCTTGATAAAAACTTTCTAAAGGGAGTACACGTTGCACCGTTCCTTTACCGAAAGAAGTTGAACCTAAAATTATGGCTCTTTTGTAATCTTGCATCGCAGCAGCCAGTATCTCAGAAGCTGAAGCACTTCCTTGTGTGATCAAAATAGCCAACGGACCGTCGTAAAGCACACCGCTATTCACATCATTCAAGGATTCGGCTGCTAAATTTCTTGACTTTACCTGCACAATAGGTCCCTTATCAATGAACATACCACCAATATCAACCACGTCACTCAATGAACCGCCTCCGTTACTTCTCAAGTCTATAATAATACCATTCACTTTCTCCGCTTTGAGTTTCTCAATTTCCTTTTGCATATCAATAGCACAACGTCTCCCTTTCGGATCTTGAAAATCGGCGTAAAACTCTGGCAACAAAATATAACCTATTCTCTGATTATCTGTTTTAATAATGGCAGACTTTGCAAATGTCCCTTCTTGTTCCACCTTGCCTCGAATAATCGGAATAACCTCAATACTTCCATCCAAATGCTTGACAGTCAAACGAACTTCAGTATTTATTTTTCCCCGTATTATGCTGACAATATCATCGGTGTCCCAACCTGAAATATCCACAGGTTCATCAGTACCTTGCGCCACTTTCATGATAATGTCGTCCTTATGTAATTTACCATCTTTCCAACAAGGGCTTCCTGGTATGATACGCTCAATCTTACAAGAGCCTTCCTTATCAATCAGCGCGGCTCCGATTCCTACAAACGATCCTGCCATCTCCTCATCGAATCGTTGTTTATCCTTGGGAGGAAAAAAATCTGTATGCGGGTCAACAACGTGGCAAATACAATTCATAAAACCGGCAAACCGGTCATTATCACTAATTTTATTAATTCTCTTGAAATAGTTTGCCATGTTCCTTCGAACACTGTTTCGTGCTTCCTTTTCAAGCTGCGCATCTGTCTTTATCGTATCTGTCGGCAATTTCACTTTCTTTTCCGTAATCGCCTTTTGTTCCTCTTTTAATTCTACGTAACGTGACAGAGTACGATACTTCATATTCTTTCTCCATCGGGCTTTCAGCTCCTCAGAACTCTTACACCAGCTCATTTTCTTACCATCCAATTCTATTTCATCATTATCATTGAAGGTAAAAACATCATTGAGAGCATCTTTATAATTACTGTCCGCCTCCTTCAATCTGACCTTAAATTTGGTAGAGACAAGATCATATAACTTCGTAGTTCCATCTTTTATTTCATCATCAATCTTCTCTTCATAGGCCTTGAATTCGTTGATATCGGGTTCAATAAAAAATAATTTTCCGTAATCCGACTGTTCCATATAAAGTTGAAAAACACGTTTCGAAAAATCATCATTCAGCATTTTCGGTGAATAATGCGCATCACTAATCACTTTGCTGATTGTTTCAAGAATAGCTTGATTCTTTGTTAATGTCTGATTGTCAGGAGCCTGATACGGCTCTATTTCAATCCCATCCGTGTAGGTAAATACGTGTTTGTCGGCAATCAATTTAAAGGAAAAAAATACTCCCACTGCTATGAGTAGAATGAGTGGGACAACTGCTTTTTTATTCATGGTCATTACGCCTTTTCTGTTAAGGCGGGTAAAGTTAACCTCTTTGAAGTTAAAATAAATCCAAAAATTGTTTAATTTGTCAGGCTGAATGATAGAAGGCCACTATACCCAATTGATAAAGAAAGAAGCCAGTAAACTTGGTTTCCAATATTGCGGAATTGCGAAAGCTGAAAAACTCTGTGAGGATGCTAAGCGCCTTGAAATTTGGCTGCAAAAGAATCATCATGGTGGTATGTCATACATGGAAAACCATTTTGACAAAAGAGTTGACCCGAGACTGCTTGTTGACGGAGCAAAAAGCGTAATCACTTTGCTGTTGAATTATTTCCCGCTTGAGAAGCAGCAGGATGGATTACCAAAAATTTCAACGTACGCATATGGCAAAGATTATCATATCGTAATCAAGGAAAAACTTAATTGTTTACTAGTCAGATTGAAGGATCAAATTGGCGACTTTAATGGTCGCGGCTTTATTGACTCAGCACCGGTATTGGAACGAAGTTGGGCTGTAAGAAGTGGTGCTGGATGGATAGGAAAAAACGGAAATCTGATTACTAAACAACAGGGCTCGTTCTTTTTCATCGCCACATTAATCATTGATCTTGAACTTGAGTATGACCAACCATATCTTCAAGATTATTGTGGTTCGTGTACACGATGTATTGAAAGTTGTCCGACACAAGCTATACTTCCTAACAAAGAAGTCAACGGAAGCCTTTGCATATCCTATTTTACAATTGAACTGAAGGACGCTTTGATTTCTCATGAAAAAAAGTGGGCCGACTGGATTTTCGGATGCGATGTATGTCAGGATGTTTGTCCATGGAACCGCTTTTCAAAAGCTACAACAGAATTGGAATTCAAACCTCTCAATGAAATTCTGAATTATAGAGAATGTGATTGGGATGAAATCACAGAAGAAACATTTAAAAAGGTCTTTAAAGAATCTCCCATGAAACGGACTAAATTCGCTGGTATGAAACGTAATCTAAAATTCATACAATCATAACAAACCCATTTGAAAAAAGTATTCCTTTCCCAAAAACACAAGATTAATTCCTTTACTAAAAAATCCCCTTAGATATTATCTAAGGGGATTTTGATCATACACTTCAAAATCCTTTATGGATGATTTGAATAGATAAAATTATTGATATTATCCTCCATAATCGGCGTGTCTAATAAGTCTACATTACCATCACCGTTGATATCTGAAACAACATAGCCATATTGAAAATCATTAATATCAGCTTCCAGGATTGACAAATCAATCAAATCAATATTCTCGTCCTGCCCAAGATCACCAGAATACATAGCCCAAACACCGGTCTCTATCTGAATCTGATTACCACCATATGCTTGTGTTGCGGCTGTGGTAAAATCATACATTACAGGACTTCCGCCAATAGCGACAGGGTCTGCACTCCAAGTCTGAAGATTATTTCTGTGCCTGACAACTATATAGTATGACCCACTTAACGATGGAAAATTACAAACGGCTGTACCATCAGTGTTCAACATTGTCACGATGCTTGCCACAACTGAATAATCGATAGGATTTCTCAATTCTACTGTAACCTGATCAGTCTCAGTCGAACTGACACCTGCACTCTCATTTAAGAGCACTGCAAGCATGGTGCCGCCTCCTGCATAATATCCTTGAAAGAAAAGCTTCAGATTAACGATTGAGTTGCCACAACTACTGATTGTAAGATGTAACGAATGGACCGAATCACATCCACCTGCGTTGATAAATGTATGAACGTAAATGCCACTTGCTGTATAGACCATATTATTATTTGCAACCCAAGTATAAGAATTACAGGCCGTTACCGATGAAGACCCAGAATTAATTGAATTAATTGAAATGGTTACAGAATCCTTACCATAACATCCAGCCAAGTCAACACCTGTCACAATATATTTCGTAGTGACTGAAGGCATTGCAAAAACTACAGCGCCGGAATCAGAAGACAAACCTAGTGCTGGCGTATAGCCATAATGTGTTGCTCCGGTTGAACTTAACGTCACTGGAGAACCATTGGGTAAGCAATGCGATGTAGAGGAGGCTAGGAGATGAACAGGAAGATGAAACGCAGACACTGCTATTGTTGTTGTTGCAAAGCAACCGTTTAAATCCGTAGCTGTGACAGTATAAACTGTATTCAAAGATGGTGTGGCAGAAATGACCGATCCTGTAGTTGATGACAATCCAGTCGATGGTGCATAAGTATAGGTCGTAGCTGTGGGAACACCAGTATAAGTGTGGGTTGTCGTCAATGTAACGGGTGCACCACCAACACAATAAGCTCCTGAAGCAGAAGCAATCGTTGTTGGATGAAGAACTACCTTTGGAATTGTAATTGGTGTTGATATCACAGTTGAACTTCCACAGCTGACACTGCAATAATATGTTGTGGTTGCTGTCATGACAGGGGTAGTGTACGTTTTGGTTGTTGCACCTGGAATCAGAACACCTGGATAATCACCTTTGTACCATTGGTAGAAAAAGTTATCGAACATGCACTTGTTCTGAAGAGTCAAAACAGATGATGCGCTGTCACAAAATGAAGTGACTGTACCCATTGTATTTCCAGGAGGATTCGAAACAACACTGCATGTATCAGGATATTTAATTAAAATTTTATAATCTTCAGTTTCCCCGAAACCATACAAAAGACATGGAGCTATTGTAGAACCTGCATAACCTTCTGCGATGGTCACACGCATGGCAGTCTGACCGACTTTTGCATTACAAGGTATACTGACATTCCCAATAATATGACGAGGGCCCTCCAATGGATTTAATTCAGCATACACCCTCTCACCAGGATCATTAAATGAACCATTCTGATTGAAGTCAATCCAGATGGCAGTTCCAAAAGAATAATAAGGAGCCTGATCACAATCATCTGATTCAACATCGAAAGGAACAGTAGCACCAAGATCCAACGTGGCGATATTTCCTAAGGGATAAAAATTCGAGTAACGACCTAGTATGGACCCTGGCCCTGGGGCCGTTGTAGTGCAATTGGTACCAAATACTGCGCCCTTAAAAGTAAATGAAAAGATATCTTCATCCACTTCACTTCCTGCTTGCGAGGGGCAATAACAATCAATAAATGAATTCATGGTGATATTGATCGGTGTGGAATTTGTTGTGAGGCCAGAATTACTGCATGTCACCGCACAATAATAAGAGGTGGGTACAAAAATCGGATTCGAAGTATAAGTATTCGTAGTAGCACCAGCTATTAATGTATTTCCCATATACCATTGATATGTAACTCCTACCCCAGTTGTGAGGTATTGAACTGAGAAATTTACTGTACCTCCTGAACAAACAGTTGCCGAACTAGACATGGTGGCGCCAGGAACAGGAGCTCCACTGCAGATCGTCGTTGGTGTAATATTGATCAGATAATCTTCTGTTTCTCCCCATGAATAGGAGCCGCAAGAACTTGTAATCGGTCCGGCCTGCTCTGAGGTGATGACACGTAACCCGGTCAATCCTGTAAGGGCGGATGATGGAATCACAATATTACCCGCTTCTATATGAGCTCCGGTTGTGGCGATAGAGGAGGAATAAACCACCTCACTTGCCTCGAATACTCCGTTCTGATTATAGTCAATATAAATAGCAGAACGATTAGGGTACTGGTTCATACATGTTCCGACCTGTATAGAAAAAGGAACCGCGGATAATCTCTCAACATTCGGCGCAGGAACAGATTGATAATTCGAATAAAGTTGCGCCACCGATCCAGCTCCTGATGCAGTGGTTGAGCAATTAGAGGAATTGCTTAAGGAGCCAAAACTGAAATTATAAATTTCTTCATCGGCGGCAGAAGTTGCACTACTAGTGCAATAACATTGGTAATGGGGACTCAATGGAATAAATAATGCAGGCGTGGTGTAGGTTAAACCACTTCCAGAGCAAGTAGATATACATCGATAATACGCCGAAGATGTGGCAGTAATATTTACGGTAGAACTGGTTCCCAGACTTGTCAATCCTGAAGTAAAGCCGATATCATTGGCTCTTTGCCATACAAAAGAAACACCGGTCCCTGCAACTGAATTTTGTAGCGAAAGAGTAAGTGGATTACCGGCGCAAGCTGAAGCCGCACTTGAAATGACATTACCAGTATTAGGGATACCCGAACAAGCTGGAACAGGAACATAAGTTATTTGTAGTGTTGGTCGAAAATCGCCCAAACTGTTTGCATTTGTCAATGTAGTGGTTCCGGAAAGTACTGCATTCCCGTTCGCCCCAATTGCTTTACCTGTAGCAGCATTTCGGATAAAATTCATTCCAGACGCACCAGTTTGAACACCACCTCTGAACCAATCCGTCAGAATCTGCAAATTACCGCCTGTGTATGTAAAACTATCATTTCCCGGTACATTAAAAGGAACATCAACATATGTATTAATGGCATTCAAAATTGCAAACGTCGAACTTGAATACGTCTGAGTAGCACCATTTACCAATGTGCTCCAAGGTGTCAGATTGGTCAGGGTTGTAGCAGTTGTATTTGTCAGCCAAACATTAAATGTATTTGGTGCTGCAACTGTGGTGGCAACAGAACCTCTCAACCAGGCCACTTTGATAATTCGTGCACCCGAAGGAATACTAGCCAAATCACCTCCTGCACCACCAGTGTAAAGAAATGCGTATCGTGAATACTTGGTAAGGCTCGCGTTACTTCCGCTCCAAATCGGACCATTCGTGGCGGACCCGGTCCCTCCAGTAGCACCTATAGTTACCGTTACAGGTGTTTGAGCCTTCATTGTTATTGAATTGAACAGGTAAGAAAGAAATAACAGGAAAATAAACTTTAGCCATACAGGTTGGCTTGAGTTTGCTGATAATCGAATTTTGTTCATGTGTAGTTTTTTTTTATTGTGAAAAGAGTAAGAGAAAACTTCATTTTGCAACCTAAAGAGTGGCTTCCGTCCTGTGTATTAATCTTGGTTTGCTAGACCAATTAATCCAATCCTCAACTAATGCTTTTACAACCCCTGTAATGGCACCATTATTTGTTACTTGACATTAAATCTGACCGAGAATCCTGTGTGTTTTTTTTCCTAAAATAAATTAGCAAACCAAATGTACATTATTATACCAATTATCCAAACTTTATAATCGCAATTTACGATGAAGCAATTGTTAGCAATTACAAATCGGTAAATCCATAACAATCAGCAGATTATATCAATTAAAAATAGAACTAATATGTTCATTCGAAATAGCGAAATGCCATGATGTTTTTACTTTAATTGACTGCTTGCATCGACTTAGTTTTATATTTGTCTCAAGGAGCCATTTTATGACATATCAGGAAACGTTACACTATCTTTTTAGTAAACTTCCAATCTTTACACGGATTGGAGCAGCTGCATACAAAGCAGATTTGCAAAATACAATTTCACTTTGTAAAGAATTAGGTCATCCAGAAAAAAGGCTGAAATGTATTCACATAGCAGGAACCAACGGAAAAGGCAGTTGCAGCCACATGATAGCTTCTGTTTTTCAGTCTGCAGGTTACAAAACTGCCTTGTATACATCGCCTCATTTGATTGACTTCAGAGAACGAATCAAAATGAATGGAAATGAAATCAGTGAAGAATCTGTCATAAAATGGACGCAACGTTTGATCCCATTGATTGAAAAGATACAGCCTTCTTTTTTTGAAGTAACCGTAGCTATGGCATTTGCACATTTTGCAGAACAGCATGCGGACATCGCGATTATTGAAACCGGCTTAGGCGGATTACTGGACAGCACCAATATCATCTTACCTGAACTTTCAGTCATTACCAATATAAGTTTCGACCATACCAACCTTCTCGGAAATACACTAGAGAAAATTGCCATTCAAAAAGCAGGAATCATCAAACCTGGCATCCCCGTAATCATTGGGGAAACACAGCTTGAAACCGAAACGATTTTCTATAACATCGCAACCAGACAAAACAGCTTAATTGTCTTCGCCGACCAACAATACATCTTGAAAGATGCACGGCATGAAGAAAATATCCTGACTGTTGAATTGGCTGATCAGATCAAAGGGAAAAACCTAACAGTTTCCCTGGATCTCATTGGTGAATATCAGCTCTTGAATTTAAAAACTGTGATGGCATCGATTGATATTTTACGTGTCGCAGGATGGAAACTGAGCGAGAACAATATCGCTGAAGGATTAGCCAATGTAAAGAAAAATACAGGTATCAAAGGACGTTTCGATAAACTTCACAGCCACCCCACAGTCATTGTCGATGTGGCACATAATGAAGCAGGATTAAATGAAGTCTTCAAGCAAATTGATAGGCTGAATTATCAAACACTTCATATAGTTACAGGTTTTGTTCAGGACAAAACAGTTGACCTTATCCTGAATATTTTTCCAAAGGGTGCAACTTACTACTTCACTCAGGCCGATATCCCAAGAGCATTGCAATTCGAAAAACTTAACGAAATGGCTGCACAAGCCGGCCTCAATGGCGAAGGTTTCAAGTCTGTAAAAACGGCTCTGAATCAAGCCCTGTCAAGAGCAAAGACAGACGATTTAATTCTGGTAACCGGTAGTTTTTTTATTCTGGCGGATGTCTATGCCTTCCTGGAAAAGAAAAACCGAAAGTAATTCAATAACCCTATATTATATTTATCCTTTATTTTTAATTCATCATGAGCAAAAAGATCAAGAACAATATAAACCCGACGCCACTTCGTCAAAGCAGTTCCGAGATACCTGTCACGAACATAGTGCTGACTTCTTCCGAGAAATTATCAGTGATGAATAAGATCATGAAGGGTTTCGCTCCTTACATCATCATCATGTTATTCAGCCTGGCACTTTACGCCAATACATTCAGACATCAATATGCTTTAGATGACGAAATCGTCATTTCGAAAAACGAATATGTGCTTCGTGGCATTGCAGGCATGTCAGATATTTTCAGTAAAGATTTGTTTGACAGTTTTTACAAACAGATGAATACGACTGCTCAACTTGCCGGTGGTCGCTATCGCCCTCTTGCTGTGGCTAGTTTTGCGATTGAACAGGAATTTATCGGCACACGTCAGGATGCTAACTTCGAACCCAATTGCTGGGACTTCAACCATAATGGGAAACAGGATATTCAGGAAGATGTCAATGGCGATGGTAATTACAATGACAAAGATCTGAAATCGAAAGGCTTCGGGTTCAGGCATGTGGATAATACCTTGTTCTATGGCCTATCTGTCTGCATCCTCTTCCTCTTTTTAAGTACAGTCGTTTTTAAAGAAAATAAACTGACTGCCTTTGTCGTATCACTACTTTTTCTGGCACATCCTATACATACCGAAGTGGTAGCCAATGTAAAAAGCCGAGACGAAATATTCTCATTCCTGTTCATGATACTAAGTCTCTATCTCGCTCATCAATATGCCACAAAACGGTCTGTCAAATACCTCATTTGGACCTGTGTCAGTTTTTTCTGTGCTCTGCTTTCTAAGGAATACGGCGTGGTGTTACTTATACTCATACCATTATCCTTATATTTATTCGATACGAATCGATTCAGTCTTAAAAAATATGCCGTATTGATGGCTGGACTGGTTATTTGTTTTGCCGTGTATTACGGTATCCGTTCAACCATCGTTATTGGAGAATCCAATTTGCAGGATGTTGAGCTGATGAACAATCCTTATCTGCTAGCTGATGATGCGCAGAAAATGGCGACTAAGTTGTTTATTTTTCTCAAGTATTTTCTCTTGATGATTTTTCCACATCCACTCAGTTCGGATTATGGTTATAACAGCATTCCGTATAAAGATTTTTCCGACTTCAGGGTTTGGATTGCCATTCTCTTTTTAATCAGTTGTATCGCGGGTGGTATAATCGCGGTTAAAAAAAGAAACTGGTCTGCATTTGCTATAGGGTTCTACATGCTTACTATCTTACTGGTGACCAATCTTATCTTCAATATCGGTGCCACCATGGGTGAACGATTAGCCTTTCATTCTTCATTAGGATTTTGCATGTTGCTGGGTTATGGAATCTCTTGGGCAGGCAAGAAGCTGAATATGAAACAAGCGACTTGGTTGCTGTTATTACCTATTCTTGTACTTTATTCTATAAAAACATATTCACGAAATAAAGCCTGGGAAAACGACATCACACTGGCACTCACAGATGTGGAGATTATGCCTGAAAGTATTGCATTGAATGGAAACGCCAGTTCGCGCAATCTAGATTTATCTGAACTTCCAAAAAACAAAGCGAAGGAAAAAGAATTCATACGAAAGGCAATTATGTATGGCAATAAAGCAGTCAAACTACATCCTGGTTTTGTGAACGGCTATCTTAATTTGGGCTTGGGTTACGCCAAACTGGAGAAATATGATAGTGCCAAATATGTATGGGATATCGCATTCAAAATATACCCGCATCATCCAAGCAAACCGGTCTATTATAATTTACTGGCCGATGTCTATTATAAAAACGGTTTCAAAATGGGCGCACTAAAACAATGGAATGAAGGCAAATTGCAAATGGAAAAAGCTGTTGAATTAAATCCAACCAATGCTCGATATTGGTATGACCTAGGTGGTTTTGCCTACAATGCACAAGATTATGTGAAGGCCAAAGAAGCCTGGAACAAAGCCTATCAACTGGACCCAAAAGACACCAATATCATCAAAGTTCAGGGCATTCTCAAATAAGAAGACATCAATTAATTCTATTCGCTAGGTTCTTTAATGCATTTACATTTGCTCCATGCAAAAAATAAATATCATTTGGTTCCGACGCGATCTCAGGCTTAATGACAATGCAGCCTTGTTTCATGCTCTTCGTGAAAACATTCCCATACTCCCTGTATTTATTTTTGATAGCCAAATCTTGGAAGAACTTGATGAGAATGACAAGCGTGTCCAGTTTATTCATCAAGCTTTATGTCAACTAGAGGCGCAACTTAATAAGCATTCTTCCGGACTCAGAATCATGCATGGCACAGCATTGGAAAGTATACAAAATCTTGTATTAGAATACGAGGTAAAGACCATTTTCACCAATCACGATTATGAACCCT
>CAIQUX010000191.1 GCA_903875055.1 uncultured Bacteroidota bacterium | reverse complement strand
TTCGATAGTTAATACTGACATCTTTAAAGTATTAGGGTTTTAATTTTTATAATCGTGCGAAAGTAGTACTTAAGAGTTTACAAACCAAATTATTTCTTAGTGGATTCAAGGTTGAAGGGAATATTGCCCATGTGCCACTGACGACCGACCGCGGTCCATCGTCTGTGGTTCATCGACCATGGTCAGCTATTCATCATTTAAAATGCTTCAGAAAAATGACTTCCTGTGGTTCCAGCTCACGGAATTTCCCCCTTGGAAGATTCTTTTTAGTCAATCCGGCATAAATGACCCGGTCAAGGGTTTTAACCTCATATTTCAGGTGTTCGAAAATACGACGTACGATACGATTGCGGCCGCTGTGGATTTCGATTCCGATTTCCTTTTTATCCTTAGGATTGGTATAAGCGACTTCGTCAACCTCCGCGAGACCGTCTTCAAGCATCAGCCCTTTGGCGATGGCTTCAAAATCGGCCTTGGCCAGCGGTCTGTCGAGCCCTACCTGATATACCTTCTTCGTATTATGCTTGGGGTGAGATAGTTTTTGGGTGAGTTCACCGTCGTTAGTCATGAGTAAAAGCCCAGTTGTATTTCGGTCGAGTCGTCCCACAGGGAAAATACGGGCCTCCGTCACATTCTTGAAAAGGTCCATCACGGTTTTGCGTCCTTCAGGATCGTCGGTGGTCGTGATGAAATCTTTAGGTTTATTGAGCAAATAATAAACCAGATTACGTTGCGGAAGAATTTTTACGTCTTCATATAAAATGATATCTTTTTCGGCCACTTTATAACCCGGTTCTTTTTCAATTGTATCATTCACCTTCACCTTGCCTTGTTTGATCAGATCGATGGCATCACGTCTGGAGCAGATACCGCAATGTGCGATGTATTTGTTCAAAGGCATTTTCTCTTCCGTTTTGGTGGTCGGTTCGGTGGCTTTGGGTTGTTCTCTGTAAGGATTGGCCAATCGTTCTTTTGATGGCTTACCCCGTTCTCCTGTATACGCAGGACGTTCCCTGTCGGTTGCACCTTTCGGGCGGGTGCGGTCAGGCGCTCCTGCTGGGCGAGGGCCACGGGTCGGGTCGGTTGGTTTGCTTCTAAAAGGGGCTTCTAACCTTCCTGATGTAGGTTTTTTATCCTTGTCGAATTTTTTTCGCGCAGAGGAATCTCCTTTAAAAGGTTTCTTTTTAGGATCCTCGCTTTTCTTTTGATAAGCGCCTGGTGTGGGTCTGGCAAAATCTGACGGGACGGGTATGTGTTTCTTAGGCATAGGTACTTATTTATGGGGGTGATCGATATTGGCTAATTGTCCGCAGGCAGCATCGATGTCTTTTCCTCTGCTACGGCGCAGGCGGGCATTGACTTTATTGCGTTCGAGGTATTGCATGAAGGCGTCGACCTTGGCTTCGTCGGGTTTGGCAAAACTGGCCAGTTCTATCGGGTTGTATTCGATGATATTGACCTTACTCGGCACCTGACGGCAAATCTTGATTAGGTCATCAGCGTCTTCGATACTGTCGTTGAAATTGGCAAACAAGATATATTCAAACGTAATCGGGCTTTTGGTAACCTTGTAGAAATAGTTGAGGGCCTCAATCAGCGTTTTCAGGTTGTTCGATTCATTGATTGGCATGATCTCATTTCGTTTCTTGTCATTGGCGGCATGCAACGACACAGCCAGATTGAACTTCACCTTATCATCAGCGAGTTGACGGATCATTTTGGCCACACCAGCAGTAGATACCGTTATACGCGATGGCGACATGCCCATCCCTTCTGGTGAACTGATCTTCTCAATAGCTTTCAATACATTGCTGTAATTCAACAGCGGTTCACCCATACCCATAAAGACGATATTCGACAAATGCTGCTTGTAATTACTTTCAGCCTGATTATTCAGATGTACTACCTGGTCATAGATCTCATCAAAATCGAGATTACGTTTGCGGTCCATATAGCCGGTAGCGCAAAACTTACAACTCAGACTGCAGCCAACCTGCGACGATACGCAAGCGGTCATGCGATTCGGAGTAGGAATCAGCACACCTTCCACAAAATGCTTATCATGCAGCACAAAGCGATTCTTGATGGTGGTATCATCGCTGATCTGGGTATGATCGATTTCAAGTTTATTGAGTGTATAGCTTTCTTTCAGCTTATCGCGAAAAGCTTTCGAAAGGTTAGACATGTCATCGATTTCAGACGCGCCTTTCTTCCATATCCATTCTTCTATTTGCTTGACCCTGTATGGTTTCTCTCCGAGCTGAGCTACGAGGGTGATAAGTTCCGACGAACTTATATGTCGCAGATTTTTCATCTGTGTATTGTTTTAGGGAGCAAATGTAAGGGAAAATGCAGGAATAACTACCATAGACCGCCGACCGCCGTCAATGGTCAGCCGACTATGGTCTGCAGCGAATAACTAAATCACCCGGTAATCTTTCCCGTGTTACCACATTTTCTACCTGCACCATTCCTGGTTTTTTACCTTTTACAAAGCTGCCAAGTGTGTTATCCATCCCTAATGCTTTGGCGCCATTGGAGGTAGCCCATGTCAGCTTTTCTTCGAGCGAAATGGCAGGGAAATGTTCTTGAATTGTTTGAATTTCAGCAAGGATACTTAGCTCATGATTTGACGCCAGACTGTCAGTTCCAAGCATCAATTCACAACCGTTTTTCATCATCATCGGGATATCGGGTAGCCTGTTTTCGATATAGAGATTGGCATTCGGACAAAGACACCAATACAATTCTTTCTTCAACGAATGTGCCATGCGGATATCTTCTTCCGAACTCACCGTGTTATGAACGAGTATGAGTTTTTCCTGTTGATCAAGTTTAGGTAAATAAGTCTGTAACGAATTTTTGCCCGAAGCATGAAAGAAAGAATCGTCCTGCAGAATGGCGTTGAACAGCCTGAGAAAATTTCCTTCACCTGAAAGAAATAATTCATTTTCATCTTCACATTCCTGATTATGTATGGTCGTTCGCTTATTGGCGGATACTTCATTGACCAATCGAATCAACGTATCCGACGCAGAGTAGGGCGCATGTAAAACCACGGATGCAGGATGCAGCTTTTCAAACTCGTGGCAAAGATTGAGGCTATACTCAAATCGTTGTTGAGCATTGGTATCAAGCAAACCAACACACTCGACAAAGGTGTGATACTGAAGTTGTCGCTTTTGCTTTTGAATTAAGGTATGGTTAGAATTACTGATATCGCCAACGGCCACGATGCCGTTTTGTATCATCTGCTGTTCGGCTTGCAGGATGGCTACATCAATTTGTTCAGGTGTGAATGTATGACGGCCACGGTTGACACTCAACAGGAAATCGACCAACCCGGTGTGTTCCGGTATCATACCTTTCAGATGAGATAATTCTAAATGGCAATGGGTGTTAATCATGCCCGGCATGAGCATACCCTGAAGATGCTTCACGCTATCGTTGGTCTCATTCTGAAGGATGGCTTCAACCATTCCATTATCTGACATAACCAGTACGTTGCCATCAGGTAGGAAGGTGTGGCCATCAAAAATAAAATCTGCGGAGTAGAATTGCATAATGTAAAAATAACAAAGCCACCCGATAGAGTGGCTTTGTACATACATAATAAAAAAATATTAGTGGGCGATAGTGACTTTACGTGTAATCGTTCCTTCAGTGGTTCGTAGTGCTAATGAATAAACACCATTCGCCAGATTTGATGTATTGATCACTAAACCTTGATTGCCGTTTAAGTTAGACAGATTATTGTTGTACACAATATTACCAGTAACGTCAATCATCGTGATAGTCACATTTGATTTTGTATTCAATGTGAAATCCAGATTCAGATAATCGTTCGACGGGTTAGGGAAAATATTCAACTGTCCTTCTGATACCACATCGTTTACTGCGGTAGGATAAGCTCCTTTCCATTTTCCGTTTTGAACTTCACCACTCAATCCGCTGATCAGAAGTACGTTGGCTTTTGATCTTTGCAATTCTACACCAGCAGGAACTGTCCAGTTGAATGTATACGAATACGTTGTTCCGGCAGTCATGGTACCTGGTAAAGAACCCGCTACTCCGGTGAATCCACCTGTGATATCTTTGGCCACATGATTATAATACATGGTACCTGCAGGCACAGGGTTCGTTAACGCTTCAAAGCCTCCCATGACACCATTGGCACCACCCGCATAGGCATTCGCCTGATTCCAGGAAGCCGCAGTACCATGTACGCCATCTGTTGTGACCACAAGAGCCAATCTGTAATCGTAAGTAGGTTTTGTAGAAACAGCCATTTTCACATCCACTTTCACTTGCATGGTCGTGCCAACCACTGTTGGTTGTGATAAGGTCAAATCACCAACTCCGAAATCGGTCAAATGGTTGCCATATTCTGTCAGGAAATCCTGAGGATCTGATTCAATTTTTCTGCCGACCAATCCTGAAGGATAACCTCCGATCAATGGGCCCATACCTGCATCATACGCAGCCACCGTCATAGGGTCATTGTTATGCACGGCAATAGCCACAACATCAGGATGAAGCTTAACCAATGAGTCCATGAATACGGCTCCGCGCGGACACCATTGACACCATGTACCTGTGGCTTCTTCAAATACCGGATTATTGACCGGTGTGAAGGTAGATCCGCCAAATTCTCTGCCAATTGTATCATTACTGTGATTGGCATCGCCTGTGAGCTCAACCCACATTTTAATTGGTTTGATACCGGCTGAAGGCATCGTATAATTCATCGATACAACCTGTGTTCCAAAGGAAGCGATGCTGCCCGTTTGCGGGAAACTTTGTGTAGAGATACCGTCATTTAATTTCACCGTAAAGCTCGAAATGGTTGAAATACCTACGTTCTGAACAAGGCCTTGTACAGCAATGGTGCCGCTTGGTGCTGCATACGATTGGTACGAAGCGGTTTGTGGCAACATATCGATCATGGCTGCATCATTGGTAGGTAATACCTGCAGTTTTACATTGTCAAGATGAAGTCTGTTCTTGTCGTTGTTGTTATTGATAAAGGCGATATACACCGTTTGGCCTGCATACGCCGATAAATCGATGGTATGCGTGGTCCATGTCGGATTTTCTGCAGCGACGGTCAACAAAGGGGTTGCATTGAAGCTTGCCACAGCATTGGTCGTTGTTGAAATTTTCACTAAAAAGCCATCGTTGTAAGGAGCTGCTTCGCCGGCTTCGGTGTCAAAGACAAGGAAAGCCCCTGCAACCGGGCTCAACGCCGGTGAAATCAACCAGTCATTTGAAGTCCCTGCCGGTGTGTACCACGATGTACTGGCCGCATAGTTATCGGTCGTAGAGCCGCTGTATTTAGCAGTAACCCACGCATTGGTGCCGAAATTGAAGGCCGACAAGTTGGCTGCCACGGTCAGCCCATCCCCATTATATTGGGTCCAGGTAGATGGAAGAGCCGGTGGTGTGGGTGCATTGAAATTCTCTTGCCAGATAATTTGGGCAAAGGAGCCGAACGACCATAATACAGCCGTTGACATGAGTAGTATTTTTTTCATTGAATATATTTTAAGCAACGAATGTAACATTAATTGGTATCTGGGATGAAAAATTATGCCTAAAGGGGCGTTTTTATCGGTAAGCTTCAAAAATGATACAAGATGATCTTCTTATCCTTAAACTGACTCTCATCGTTTTATGATCTCCCGCGCTATTGTTTAATCAGTACAATGCCGATCGTATGATCGATGACAATGCCAGCGGCACCGGCGATCCCGATGTTACAGAGGTGATAGAAGCCGGAGGGTTGGAAAGTATTTTTGAAATAGATTATCTGGCAGGGCGAAGTTTTCAATTGAAGAATAAAGGCACGGTCGATCTGTCATGGGGTTTGTCTGATGCTGATAATGCCGCCACAAATCCGTTGTTGTCAATAGCAGCCGGTGCCAGCAGTACCAAATTAAGTTCTACGTTGGCTCCAAGCGGAAAATTTTTACTGGTAAAAAATACAACAACATCTGATGCCACAGTAGAGTTGACTGTGTTAGAATAAAAGAAAACAACGAGTATACAAACAAAAAAGCCATCCGGTCGGGATGGCTTTTCTTATATTAAATACGATTCTGTATTAGTGTGCGACAGAAACTTTTCGTGTAATGTTTCCACCGGATGTTTTTACAGATAACATATACATGCCATCCGTCATTGAACTGGTGTTGATGACCAATCCTTGACTACCGTTCAGGTTTTTCAGTGAGTTGGTATACACTGTCTTGCCTGTCAAATCAGTCATGCTTACCATTACATCTGAAGCAGCTTGTAAGGTGAAATCCAGATTCAGGTAATCGTTTGACGGATTAGGGAATACATTGAAATCTTCTTCTTTCAGGATATTGTTGACAGAAGTTGGATAAGCACCCATCCATTTACCATTATGGACCTGGCCGCTTAATCCGCATATCAGCAAGGCATTGGCTTTACATTTATAAAGGACAGTTCCTGCAGGAGCGGTCCAGTTGAATGTGTAAGTATATGTAGTGCCGGCTGTCATGGTACCTGGCAAGGAGGCGGTTTGTCCGATAAAGGAACCGGAAATCATACGGGCTACGTGGTTGTAATACATTTGTGCAGCAGGTACGGTGCTAGGAAGTAATTCAAACCCGCCCATCACGCCATTGGCGCCACCGGCATAGGCATTCGCCTGATTCCAGGTTGTGGCAGTACCATGCATTTGATCTTCGGTGACGACCAAAGCCAATTGATAATTGTAGCTAGGTTTGGTCGCAATAGCCATTTTGACATCAACTTTTACTGTCATGGCACTTCCAACGATGGTTGGCTGATAGATAGTGATATCGCCCACTCCGAAATCGGCTTTATGGTCGGTGTACGCAGTTAAGAATGTAGAAGGGTCTTTTTCTTCTTTTCTATCAACAAGGCCTGAAGGATAGCCTCCAATCAGCGGCCCCATACCGGCATCGTATACGGCGACAGTCATAGGGTCATTGTTGTGCACGGCGATAGCCACGGCATCGGGGTGTGTTTTTAACAATGAATCCATGAATACAGCACCACGTGGGCACCATTGGCACCATGTACCAGTGGCTTCTTCAAATACAGGGGTATGTAATGGGGTAAAGGAAGCGCCTCCGAATTCAGAGGTTGTGGTGTCATTCAAATGATTAGAATCACCGGTCAATTCGATCCATAATTTGATAGGTTTGATACCTGTGGACGTCATCGCATAATTAATAGGAATGGTTGAAATTCCGCCTGAAGCAAGAGGCGTTGTCTGAGGGAATGATTGAGTGGTTGCTCCGTCGTTAATTTTTATCGTGTAGCTGCTCATCGTTGCAGAACCGATGTTCTGAACTTTTGCTGTTACTGCCACATTGTTTCCTACCGTTGCGAAAGAGCCGTTGGTTAACATTTTTGGTGTCATGTTCATGACAGCCGCATCATTGACGGGCTGAACGCCGGGTGTGAAGGTATAATATGTATTGTCTATATAAGTATCATCACCTGAAGTAGTAGTCGTTGTTGAGGTAAGAGATGGAGATCCGAATACACTGATAGCCGACGACGAAGAGATTTGAATACCGGCTGTAATACTAAGAACAGCAGAGCCACTAGAAGCACCTGTACGTTGATCTACAATATGAATCTTATTGGTGGTTTCATCTAACACAAAAGCCCAGTATGTAAATATGGTAGCATTTGTTGGATAGCTTGCCGAGCTGAATTGAATCCAAAATTGACGATTAGGAGCTGTACCAAACGTTTTAGTGGCAATATTGTCGTTAGTGCCTGTACAGGTAACACCCCAAGCACAAATTGATTTATCAGGTATGGCCGCATTAGGTAAAGCAGCATTTGTTGCACTAGGAGCGGCAAGAGCCGTAGCGACATCAAAAGTCAAAACACCGGAGGTTGATACTTTATATTGTGTAACAGCGGCACCATTAAATTGAAAGGCAAAAGGCAAGGTTTGAGTGGCCGACCAAACCGGTGTGGATGAAGTAGCCTGTATACTTGTCCAACCGGTTACGACAGTAATCGGTTCTTCAACATCGGTATTTAATCCGCCGGGATTTTGTCCTATGCTGATATTGGGTAGTTGCCAATATTGAGCCTGTAATGAATAAAAGCCTATTGAAAGGCCGAGAAAGAGGAGAATTTTTTTCATTTTTAAATGTGTTTTAATTATGTGACGAAGATAGACATTTTTAAACCATTGAATTATTATTAACAAAAAAAAACACCCTTGTCAACAATATATAGTATTTTGCATTCAAATTGTTTGTTATGAAAAAGAGTTTAACCCTGTTAGTGTTTGTGGTATTGAACGTTTCTTCCTTTGCTCAAACCATCTGGAAAGACACTGTTTTCGTGTCTATACCAAAGGACGGTTTCACACATGAGTTATACGACACGATTTATAATAATTCGGCTAGTCCATTGACTCTTACTTGGAATAAATCGGGAGAGACCCTGTTGACAGGTTGGACTGGTGTCGGTATTTGCGATGCCACAGTCGGTGGTGGTAGTTGTTATGGGTGGATTCTAGCGAACACATCGCATAATTTGGTTATTCCTGCAAACGGGAAAGCAACCTTAGATGTCCAAATGTCGGCATTGACAACTGCCGTGGACGGATGTTCTTATGTGACTGTCACCACTAATTTCGGGCCTATTACTTTCAAATTTTGTGCATGGCCAACAGCTACCAAAGATTTCGACAATTCAAATTTTGTCACTATCTATCCTAATCCGGCGACTGATTACGTGAATATCTTGATTAATGACAAGAAAGTGACCAGTATCAATGTCGTCAATGTGATTGGTCGTCGAATCGCCAAGTTTAACGTAGATGCCAGTAAGAATGATGATATCCGAGTGCCGTTGGATAAAGTAGCAGATGGTGTGTATCTTCTTCAGTTTGCTGATGCGAGTGGTAAAGTGATGGGTGTTCGTCGAGTGACTAAACAGTAATCTAAGTTTTAAATGGTAATAAAGAAAAGGGACTTTCATTTGGAAGTCTCTTTTCTTTTATATGAATGTTGTTATTTTTGAATTTTGAAGCTCCAACGGATAGCTTATCCGATAAAAGTAAACGTCAATGAAAATAGTATCTTATAATGTCAACGGTATCCGGTCAGCCCTCAACAAAGGTTTGCTAGACTGGATAAAGGCTGAGAGTGCCGATATTTATTGCTTTCAGGAATTGAAAGCCAATCTCGAAGATATTGATACAGCCGCCTTCGAGTCGATGGGGTATCATGGTTATTGGTATCCGGCACAAAAGAAAGGATATAGTGGTGTGGGTATCATTTCAAAAGTAAAGCCTAATGATGTACAGTATGGTTGCGGACTTGAGCAGGCCGATTTTGAAGGCAGGGTTTTGCAACTTAGTTTCGATCATTTTCATCTGATCAATACGTATTTCCCAAGTGGAAGCAGCGGTGATGATCGTCAAGGTTACAAGATGGGTTTTCTGCACGATTATTTATCGTACATGCATACAAAGTTTGAAATCCCTCATTCGAATCTGATCGTTGCCGGTGATTATAATATCTGTCACAAGGAAATCGATATACATGATCCGAAGGGCAACAAGAATTCCAGCGGATTTTTACCTGAAGAAAGAGCCTGGATGGACAAGCTTTTTGAAGCGGGTATGGTAGATTCCTTCAGACATGTGAATAAAGACCCGCATCAATATACCTGGTGGAGTTATAGAGCCAATGCCAGGAACAACAATAAAGGTTGGCGTATCGATTATATCAATGTGTCTGATTCAATGAAAGATAAAATACGAAATGCTGTTATCTATCCCGATGCCAAACACTCTGATCATTGTCCGGTATTATTGGAGTTGGATTTTTGATTGACCATAGACCATGGTCGATCGTCAAAAAGGCGGATAGCTAACGCCACCTTACTACTAAAAAGCAAAGCCATGTATATCTATAATGTCAGTATAAAACTGCTTCCTGAAATTGAAACGGAATGGATCCTTTGGATGAAAAATGAACATATGAAGGATGTATTGGATACAGGTATGTTTGACGGATATAGTCTGTTTGAATTGATGGATCCGGTTGATGAGGAAGGTAAGACTTATATTGCTCAATATCTGACAGATAGCGAGGTACGTTACAAAAGGTACATTGAAGAGTTTGCGCCGTTGTTGCGTGAAAAGGGATATGAGAAATTCGGTAACCGCTTTATTGCGTTTCGCAGCATCATGCGACAAATTTCATCTGTCTGAAATGCCTATGAATAAGGGCTTTCAGAAAATTGCAATGTTGATAATTTGTGCAAATCCTTTGCCTGTAACGATTTCAGCTAAAATTTAATTTTGGAATCTCGTTAAACGTAGTAATTTAGCGGTTCTAAACAATTATTAAAAAACTTTAAAATTTAAAAACATGAACAAAGCGGAATTAATTGAAGCAATGGCCAAGGCAGCCGATTGTACAAAAACACAAGCAGGAGCTGCCCTAGACGGATTCTGTGGTGCAGTAACAACTGCCCTTAAAAAAGGTGATAAAGTTACGTTGGTAGGATTCGGTACTTTCTCAGTATCTAAGCGTGCTGCTCGTATCGGACGTAACCCTCAATCTGGAAAAGAAATCAAGATTGCTGCTAAGAAAGTTGCGAAATTTAAAGCAGGAAAAGAATTGAGTGCTAAAGTTGCCAAGTAATTTTAGGATTCTGTAAAGAATGTGAAACCGGGCTTGTTCCCGGTTTTTTATTTTTATAAATTTTCATGAAGCCAGATTGTATTCACACCGATTGGAATTTTGTAATGGACTAAATTTCGATCTGCTTCATTTGTTCAAAACAACATAACCATCGGCATTTACCAGTGTGTATCTAAAAGAGTTTGGTCTACCCCGATATTACATTGGTATAAAATGAAAAACTATGTGCATATCTGATTGAAATGAGTATATTTGCCGTTCTAAAATTTTATATCATGGGACGAGGCGACAAAAAAACAAAACGCGGAAAAATCTTTGCAGGTTCATTCGGTAAACACAGAATGAGAATTGCGAAAATCGTAAAGAAAGTAACAGAAAAGAAAGCGTAAGTTTTCTTTTTTTGTTTTATAGGGTCTGAGTTCGAAAAGGCTATAAACCAAATAACAACTTCTGAATTATTGCTGTTAAATAAAAAAGAGGAACAATCGTGCTCCTCTTTACTATTTTATTACTTGCGCTATACTTATATCGCTGCCAATTGTACTTTTTGCTGAAGTTCTTTTACCTGTTCACGTATCATGGTATCGGTATCCATCAAATCTTTGACGGTCTGACAGCTATGAATAACCGTGGTGTGATCGCGGCCTCCGAAATGGTCGCCAATCGTCTTCAATGAATTTTTTGTAAATTGTTTCGCCAGAAACATTGAAATCTGTCTGGCCTGAACGATTTCGCGTTTACGGGTTTTAGCCTGCAATTTATCGTAGGTGATTTCATAATACTCACAGACCATTTTCTGTATGGTATCGATGGTGATTTCCTTCGAAGAAGTTTTTACGATATTACGTAAGACTTTCTTAGCCAGGTCCAAATCAATTTCCTTTTTTACCAACGATGAATGGGCTAAAAGAGAAATCAAAGCACCTTCCATTTCCCGAATATTATTTTGCACATTGTATGCAAGATACTTGACAACTTCTACCGGTAATTCTAATCCATCATTACGCATCTTATGTTCTAGAATTGCCATACGGGTTTCAAAGTCTGGAGCTTGTAAGTCAGCACTTAATCCCCATCTGAAACGGGAAAGAAGGCGTTCCTGCATGCCATCCAGATCTTTCGGAGGTTTATCGCTTGTCAGAATCAGCTGCTTGCCGTTCTGATGCAAATGATTGAAGATTGAGAAAAAAGCATCCTGGGATTTAATAGCCGGAGCAAAATAATGTATGTCATCGATTATCAAAACATCGATCAATTGGTAGAAGTTGATAAAATCATTGATTTCATTATTTCTTGAATGTTCGATGAACTGATGAATGAATTTTTCAGCACTGACATAGAGTACGGTTTTGTTCGGATGAAGACGCTTGGTTTCATTTCCGATGGCATGCACCAGATGAGTCTTTCCCAGGCCTGACGAACTATAGAGTACTAAAGGATTGAAGGATGTGCCGCCTGGTTTTTGAGCAACAGCCATACCGGCGCTGCGAGCCAGTCTGTTACATTCGCCTTCAACAAAGGCATCAAAGGTATGATTCGGATTTAATTGAGGATCGATTTGTGATCGTTTAAGACCCGGAATGACAAATGGATTTTTAATACCTTGTTCATTACCAAGATGAACATCCACATAATTGTTGCTAAGTTGAGCCTGTTGATGATTACTGGCAAGCACACGAACTGTTGCTGGATTTTTCTTATTCTGATTTTCCATCAGAATCCTGTATTCAAGTTGTCCGTTTTTCCCTAATTCGCGTTTGATTGTTTTAGCGATCAATTCGACATAATGCTCTTCAAGCCACTCATAAAAAAACTGACTTGGAACTTCTATCACCAATACATCACCTTCAAGAGCTACGGGTTTAATCGGTTCGAACCATGTTTTATATGACTGCCAGCTGATATTATCTTTAATTACCTTTAAACAATTCTCCCATATTTTATCAAAGGTCTTGGTCATATTATTGTTACTAAAAATTTATAATTAAGTTATGTTATTTTCTGCAGTTATTTCTTATCCAAATAATGTGTATAAGATTCTCAACCCGACAACGAAAGTGGTAATTTTTTGTTGAAAAAAAAAATTTTTATGTTGTTGTTTCTTTCACTGAAATAGCAGTAAAATTTGAAACGTAGTCGTAGCCGTTTTTATTATCAAAATAAATATTTATCCGTCCGAGTTTTATTCCTGCCCAACCAACTTGATTGACAATAACTTCTTGATTTTTCAAATTTTTTGCTTTAAGCGGTTCATCTAAAAAAGTATGTGTATGACCACCTAAGATCAAATTTATATTCTCAGTTTCTTTTGCCAATACTTTATCGGAAACCTTATTATCCTTATATTCAAAGCCAAGATGAGATAGGCATACAATATAATCGCAATGTTTTTTGTATTTCAAAAAATAAGCGGTCTCATTTGCATTTTCAATCGGATCATGATATTGGATATTTTCAAATAGATGATCTGGAACCAATCCTTTTAATTCGATACCGATACCGAAAATGCCAATTTTTAATTTTTCTTTTTTTACAATCGTAAATGGTTTTATTGCATGTTCCAACATCGTGTTTGAGAAATCATAATTGCAATTCACAATCGGAAAATCAGCATGCACTAATTGCTTTGCTAAACCTTCAATACCATTATCGAAATCATGATTGCCGATAGTGGCACATTCATATCCCAGCATACTCATTATTTTCATTTCAGGTTCCCCTTTATAGAAATTAAAATAGGGTGTTCCCTGAAAGATGTCACCTGAATCTAAAAGCAAGACATTCTTTTCTTCCTGTCTGATTTTGGTGATTATTTTTTCTCGGGCCACTACGCCTCCAAGACCCTGATATTTACCTCCATCCATCGGAAACGGGTCGAGACGGGAATGCACATCGTTGGTATGTAGGATGGTAAGCGCCAGTTTATTATGTTCATCATCTGCAAACGCATCCATTGGAAACTGACTGGCAGCAATAAGACTTGACGCAATAGCTGCCTGCTTCAGAAATTTTCTTCTACATACGGAGTTAGCGGTTTTTAAGTATGGGTGTTGGTTGGGATCAGTATTCATGGGGAGTTATTAATTTTTGAATTCAATTCTATTCTTTTCATCCGGCTTGATGTTCTTATGTTGCCTGATGTAGTTGCTTACAAGGTCACGAATTAAAAGACCTGTATTGATCCGTTTCTGATCTTTCAGGAAGTTGCAATTATCGCCGCCATTGGCCACATAATCGTTGGTGGCTATATGGTAAGTTGAATCATTTTCAATACGAAACTGATTATTCTCCAATAAAAGTGAACCGTCTACTTGCTCGATATATACAGAATCTGAATATGAAGAGATGAGTGACTTATGATCAAACATCAGGAGTATTTTTGGTAGAGGATGGTCGCGTTCCACAATTTTTGCATGGGAGTTGATAGATTCGGGTGTCGTCAAAGTGAATGTATCATAGTTACATATAAAAGACGACCGATTTGTGTTTTTGACTGAGCCGACTACAAACCTCACAGGCCATCCGCCTGCTTCACCAATTGCATTCAACCATTTCTTCAGTATACTACCTTTTAATTCCAAAATCACCAATTCATTGTCAAAAGGAATGAGCTCAAGTAATTTTCCTCTGGTGATATTTCCTTTCATTACATCGGGTAAGCGAATCCCGCCCGGGTTAAACAGTGCAGCACAACATGTCGAATTCTGTTTGACGGCTTCTTCACTCATGGCATCTGTAATCAAATTGCCCAAACTCCCACCTGATTTCTCTTTATGGAAATCGCCATCTGCCACTCCGATCACCTCATTCATGATTTTCGAAAGGCTGTCCCTATATGGTTTTAGAAGGGATTCAATAGATGAAATCGTGTCGGAAATCGTACTATCATTTACTGAATACAGTTTCTCTGTATGCGAAACTGGCGTAAATCTGGTTTTGCACGAAAGAAAAAGAAGAATGAGAAATGGGAAGAAGACGTTATTAAGTTTCATATTGGAATTCTTTCCGAAAATTACAAAATAGATTTAACTTCGTCGACTAAATTTTATTAATAATGGCATCATTTGAAACAACCGGAATACTAAAAGTAAAAAAAGATACTCAGCAAGTCAGTGAGAAATTTTCTAAGAGAGAATTTGTGATAACAACAGATATGACCACACAATATCCTCAATATATCAGTCTGCAATTGACTCAGGATAAATGCGCTTTATTAGATGCCTACCAGGAAGGAGATGAGGTTAAAGTTTCGTTCAATTTGCGTGGCCGTGAATGGAGTGGTCCTGAAGGCGTTAGGTATTTCAATTCACTGGAAGCCTGGCGTTTAGAAAAAGTCAGTTCGCCAGCCTCAGCCACCCAATCTTCATCGCCTGCGCCAACGTCATCGATTGATGTCATGCCTTCATCACAGATTGCAGACGATTTACCTTTCTAGTATTCTTTACCGGTAAAAAGACTTGAACATCTTTTCCTTCGTTACTGAACGTCGGAAAAGATGTTTTTTATTCAGATTTATAATCTAATGTGAGCTTCCTAATACGTTTCAACGGGCCGCTGCAGTAACTGTTATGGCAATGAATACAGGCATTGATAACTGTAGTATAATTTTCTTTCTGGTCGCCGGTATTACCCATAAGCTGTCTGTAGGCAGCTGCAAATTGTTTGGCATTATTGAAAAAAAGTGTTTCAAGAACGGATGAATCTGTAGGTTCTGCAGTCCAAAATGGCATCAAAGGATACTTTATTGAATCAACCACTTTCCCGTTATTGATTTCCAGTCTCATACTATCGCAATAATTCGCCATACTGCGCATCATCAATGCCATTGGTTTAGGGTTGTTAGGGTCCTTGATTGGTTTGATGCAACTTTCATTTTCCTCGTTGGTCTTCTTGGTTGAACCTGAACAAGAAACAAGAATGCAGACAGACACAAACAGACATGCTGTAATTAACTTCTTTAACATGTTGAATATATTTTATTTCAGAATGACACCTTTTGCTTCAAAAACTAATTCCTTTTTTGGTTCTTTGATCGCATCGATTTCGTCTTGTTTTTTACCGTCATCTTTGGCATATTCTTTCAAATCGTCAATGGTTGTCACATCCACTTTGGCAATACCGTCAACGATGGCTGTTTTGCCCGCACAATCCTTAGGCATGAAGAACCCATAATCTTTGAAGGTGACTCGAATTGAACTACCGTCTGCATTTTTCAATTCCATCCAGCATCCTTTCTTTTGACAAACGGCATCTATTTTACCTGACAGTTTACACAAAAGAGTCGTATCGTTACCCATCATCGCCTTAAGGCTGTCTGAAGGTTTAGCGCCGTCTTCTGTAATTTTTTCACCAAAATAAAGTGCTTTCGTTTCTGTTTTTTCGGATTTGGCAGCGTTATCGGTGGCAGCATCTTTACAGGATGTGAAAAGTGACGCTGTGATAGCAATGATCAGTAGTCGTTTCATGATATATGATTTAAGATTCCAAATATACTATTTTTCAAATGAGGACCATAACATCCTAAGATATTATTCATGAGCCATATCTAATATATTTCTGATTCGTTTCACCTCTTCTGCATCAACAGAGATAAAAGATAATTCCTCGTTCATGGTTTCAGGTGAAAAAACAAAGGGACGATGTTCTCGCTTTCTGGCTGCCGTATGAAATTCAACTGCACCTGTGTCATGGGCAATTTTGTCAACATTCATACTATTAAGCCCACTTCCGGGCATGATAATGATTCTGTCTCGAGCCTGAGTAACCAGCTCTTTTACAAGGTTTAGTCCATCTTCAACAGAAGGATGCTGCCCGCTAGTGAGAATCCGTTTGCATCCGCAGCCAATGATATCTTCAAACGACTTCAACGGGTTGTGACATCTGTCAAAAGCCCTGTGGAAAGTGACTTCCATCGGTGATGCAAGAGCTACCAATGCAGCTAACATTTCAATATCGATATGTCCATCAGTACCAAGGCATCCCAATACGACACCTTGATAACCTAGTTCTTTACAAAGTAAAACATCATGTTTCATGACTTCGAATTCGTCTTTCGAATACACAAAATCACCTCCTCTTGGACGTATTATTGGGAACACAGGAATATGGATTGAAGATTTGATTTTTTTCAACATGCCGTATGAAGGCGTAGTGCCACCGTCATACGGGTTTTCGCAAAGTTCTAATCGGTTAGCACCACCTTCTACCGCCTTTTCGGCGCCTTCAAGCGTAAAAACAGCGATTTCCAGTAAACGTGTTTTCATCCGTTATTTTTTAATCGAACTTTCGAAAAAATAATCAGAGTTTATGATTTGTTCACCTTTGGCCGAATGCACTGCCATTGTAAATTCAGGTAACATGGAATAACAGCCGATTTCGCCTGATTTGTTGATAGCAATAAAGCCAAGTTGAATTTCTTTGGCTTTCTCTGCACCTTTTATTTTTATCAATCGCTCTATTGCCAATTTGCAGGCCTCTTTAGGTGACTTGCCATGACGCATGGCTTCGACAATGGTATGGCTTCCGCAAATACGAACGACTTCTTCACCAACACCGGTGGCACTGGCGCCGCCTACCTCATTATCGACATACAAGCCGGCTCCTATGATAGGGGAATCTCCAACGCGGCCAGGAAGTTTATACGCCATGCCACTAGTTGTACAGGCCCCACTTAAATTATTATTTTCATCCAAGGCGATCATGCCTATTGTATCATGGCTTTCCTTAATCCGTTTTTCAATATCCCTTACAGTAGTCATCGGATCATATTTCGAAGTCTTTAGCCATTTTTTCCAATCGGCTTCCGATTTAGGTGTTAGCAGGTTTTCTTTTTTGAATCCATTCAGAAGTGCAAACTGTAACGCACCTTCGCCGACCAGTTGAACATGAGGCGTTTTTTCCATTACTAATCTGGCAACACTGACTGCATGCACAATATGTTCGAGACACATGACCGAACCTATGTTTGCCAAATGATCCATAATGCAAGCATCGCACGTGACATGTCCGTCACGGTCAGGATGCCCGCCAAGTCCTACACTATGGTCATCAGGGTCAGCTTCGGGTACCATTACACCCTGATGCACTGCGTCGAGTGCGCTACCATGGGCGCTAAGGATTTCCCATGCTTTTGCATTGGCTTTTTTATTCGGTTCCCATGTACTTATGACGATAGGTTTTATAGTGTCATTGGAATTGGCCAGCAGTTGTTGCGGCAAGGCGAAGGCAGGTGCGTATGCCCCTACCAACTTCACGAACGTTCTTCGGTTCATATACGTTTTTAAGTGGTCTAAAAGTACTCCATTCTGTTGAAACATTCTGTAATGTGTTCAATAAAATTAATCATGTTACTTTGCCCGATGTAAGCCGGGTAGTAAATTTAGGCTTCGTTGTCTTATGTGTAATTAAATCGTCCAATCATTGTTTAACTATTCTGTCAAAAAGGAAACCGTCATATTCGTAATGCTGCTTGCGGTGTACTGTTTTTTTCAATGCCATCGACTGCTGCTTGATTTCTGGAACGATGAATTGTATACCATGATTCATTTCGTTTTTGTTTCTCCAATGACCACAGTCAGCGATTATCATGTTCCGAACAATCATATTTTTTTTAACCTGACAGCCAAGGCATTCACTTTTGTTACAGGAAGCGATTCAGTATATGCTTTAATGAATGCACCATACAAACTGCGCGTACTGCCCTTTTTCTATTCAATACTCAGCTTGTTTATGGTTTGGAAAACAGGGCGTCGTTTTTTTAATGAGAACATTGCGTTGCTTGCTGTGGGATGTATGATTACGTGTGTGCCGTTTCTGAATTATTCGCTGCAAATCAGGGGCTATGGGTTAAGCATACTATTCGTGGTTCTAATTATCCATTCTTATTATGCATTTATCGAAACGCAGAAGCCAATTCATCTTTTTTTGATTGGTGTCTTTTCTTTACTAATCACTTATACGATTCCTTCGAATTTATTGTTTTTATTGTCATTTGGACTCCTAAATCTAGTTCAACATTTGGCAAGTTTAGTGAGAAAAGATAAGGGAACTCGTTTTCTGAAAGCCTTTTATCAGAATCCATATTTCAAAATGAATCTGGCCATGGGGGTTGGAATAGGCGTTTGTATACTGTTTTATCTTTCGATTTTCCGGCAAGTATTTTTTAATGAGTATGTCGTAGCTGATGTTTTCAAGGACACGGCAAATGGTCTTCAAAACATCCTTCAATCAAGTATTTATTTTATTTCAAATCGTTATTTTCTGCTTGTGCTTATGGGTATCGGACTTATACTCTTCCTAGTCAAACGATGCCGTTTACCGTTTGTATTTCAAAGTCTTGCATTGTTGTTTCTTTATCTGTTTCCTTTTATCATCAGCCTGATAAGGAAAGATAATCCACCCGACCGTATTTATACCAATACGATTCCTCTGCTTTCGTTGGCCATGGCCATTCTGGCGAATACCGCTATTGATACCCTTATTAAATCAAAGCCCGTTCGCTTTGCGCTGATTATTGGTGTGCTTCTTACTAATATCCTTATTTGTTCTCATGAGCAACATGTCATTGATCGCCAACTGAAACAGGATTTGGTCAGTGGTGAACGTTCGCAGAATCTTTATTATAATTATTTCCTGAGTCATTATTCGCCATTGAAAATAGTCAAAAAATTAAAAGGACTTGGCCCTGCTTTGGTGATGATTAACGATGCAGAACCTCATGATATGCCAGAATATTTTCGGGAATTCAAAATCCCATTTCTTGAGGTGGCATCGCTTGATTCAATTGTACAATCCCAGCCTGATGAATTCTACATCATTACCCGATATCCAGACATTACAAAGAAAGAGTATGCCAAGAAGCAATATAACTATTCGATTGAGACTCTCGATTCGGCTCTTTCGTATCATAATCTAATGCGATTACGCAAAAATAGGCAATAAAAAAACCGCTCCGAGGAGCGGTATTTTATTAATCAAATGAATTGAGACTTTAGATTGACTTTTCAGCTTCTATCTTGGCTTTAATTTTCACTTCAATTTCAGCAGCCATTTCAGGATTATCCATCAGGAGTTGTTTGACAGCATCTCGTCCTTGTCCTAATTTATTAGATTCATAGCTATACCATGATCCGCTTTTTTGAATGACGCCATGATCTACACCAAGGTCACATAATTCACCGGTTTTGCTGATGCCTTCTCCGAAGATGATGTCAAACTCGGCTTGACGGAATGGAGGAGCCACTTTGTTTTTAACCACTTTCACACGGGCACGGTTTCCTATGGCTTCATCTCCATCTTTGATTTGAGAAATACGACGGATATCCAAACGCACAGAGGCATAAAACTTCAAGGCGTTACCACCTGTTGTTGTTTCAGGGCTTCCAAACATGACACCAATCTTATCACGCAATTGATTGATAAAGATGCAGCAGCAACCTGTGCGGTTGATGGTTGCGGTTAATTTACGTAATGCCTGACTCATCAAACGGGCTTGTAATCCCATTTTGCTGTCACCCATTTCACCTTCCAATTCAGCTTTAGGAACCAAGGCTGCCACTGAGTCAATCACCACTAAGTCGATAGCGCCAGAAGAAATTAATCTGTCGGCGATTTCAAGGGCTTGTTCTCCATAGTCGGGTTGAGAGATTAGTAGATTGTCAGTATCCACACCCAATTTTTTTGCATAGGCCGCATCGAAGGCATGTTCAGCATCGATGAAGGCGCAGATTCCACCTTTCTTTTGAGCTTCCGCAATCGCGTGAGTAGCGATGGTTGTCTTACCGGACGATTCAGGTCCGTAAATTTCAATCACCCTTCCGCGAGGGAAACCACCGATTCCCAGAGCGATATCGATGCCTAAAGAACCGGTCGAAATGCTATCCATTTCTACCACTTCCTTATCGCCTAATTTCATGATTGAACCCTTACCATAATCCTTATCGATTTTTTCCATGGTAAGCTTCAGCGCTTTTAATTTTTCGTTTTCAACGGTTGTTACTTCTTTTGCCATTTTTTAATTTTTTAAGTTATTTATGTGTATCAACAAATGTATTACTTAATATGAATCCAGCATGCCGGATTTTTTCAATGTGAATAAATTTTCCTGCCAGTCGAGCGAACCGCACAGCCTGTGACTGCCGGTTTCGCTTTATGACATGAACTACCTTAAAATTCATGGCAAAGATATCAGGGCAGGTGTGTAAGGAGTTTACGTAGGTAAATGCTATTGAGAATAAGGTAAAAGTTGTTAGTTAAAAGGGTGAAAGTGTGTCGGGATAGCTGCTTTTTAACTTCTAACTAAATAACTTGAAACTCACTACAAGACTTCAACCTGGTTGCGTAGCAAATCGTCCAGATCTTCTCGTTTTCGGATAAGCTGGAATTTTCCTTTCGAGAATAATACTTCGGCTGGTCTTGTACGTGAATTGAAACTGGATGCCATCTCAAAACCATACGCACCCGCATTTTTGAACATCAGGTAATCGCCTTCTCGTACTTCATTCAACACACGGTCCCAACAGAAGGTATCTGTCTCGCAAAGGTTACCGACAACAGTGTAAATACGTTCTGTACCCTTGGGATTTGAAATATTTACTATCTGATGGTACGAATCGTAAAACATCGGACGGATGAGGTGATTAAAACCGGTATCGATGCCTGCGAAAACGGTGGCCGGCGTTTGTTTGATGACATTCACCCTGCTGATAAAATAACCACTTTCACTGACCAGATATTTCCCTGGTTCAAACCAGACTTCCAGTTTCTTGCCGGTTTCTTGTTCGTAGTTAGTGATGGTTTCTTGTAATTTGATTCCTAAAAGATCTACATCCGTAGCTTTTTCATCCTCCTTATAAGGAACTTTAAAGCCGCTTCCCAGATCAAGATATTTGATTTCAGGAAAGCGAACCGCCAGATCCAGCATCACTTCAAGGGCCTGCAGAAAGACAGAAATATCTTTGATTTCACTGCCGGTATGCATATGCAATCCTTCTACATTCAGGTTAGTCGTTTTTACCACGCGTTCGATATGACGCAACTGATGTACCGAGATGCCGAACTTGCTGTCGATATGACCGGTCGATATTTTCAAATTTCCACCCGCCATGATGTGCGGGTTCAGACGTATCATGATAGGATATGAATTGCCGTACTTATTGCCAAATTGTTCAAGGATGGAGATATTGTCGATATTGATATGAACACCGAGGGTTTTGGCTTCTTCAATTTCAGAAAAATGAACACAGTTGGGAGTATACAAAATTTGCTCAGGCTTGAATCCGGCTTTGAGCCCGAGTTTGACTTCATTGATCGAAACCGTATCTAGCCCGGCGCCCATCTTCTGTACGATCTTCAGGATATTGATATTTGACAAGGCTTTACAGGCATAGAAAAACTTCGTATTGCTTTGCTTGAAAGCATTGGTCAGCTTTTTATACTGGCTTTCGATTTTTTCTTTCTGATAAATATACAAAGGTGTTCCATATTCCTTTGCCATGTCTAAAAGGTGTTCTCTGCTGATCATAATGCGGCAAATATAGTTTTCAAACAGCGGGTAGAAAAATCTGGTAAGGAAACGTACTTTTACAACCATGAAAAATGTGTTGTATGTCTTTCTTGGCGGAGGAATCGGAAGTGTGCTTCGTTACTTACTATTTCTGCTCGTTCCCTCCACAACATTTCCTGCCGCAACCTTTGTGGTTAATATCGTGGGATCTTTTCTCATCGGTCTTTTTGCTGCCTTGTATGGAGCGCAAACCTCTGCGCAAAGCGGTAATCAAGCCTTGTTGTTGTTTTTAGCCACCGGACTTTGTGGAGGCTTTACCACCTTTTCGACCTTCAGTAAGGAGAGTTACGGTTTGATGCAACAGCAACAATGGGGATTGTTTTTAGTCTATGTGTTTCTTAGTGTGTCGCTATGTATTGGTGGTACAGCTTTAGGTTTTTATTTGGGCAAGTAAACAATTCACGCCCGAGACATTCAGTATAAGAAACAACAATGACCCTGTTTGGAATCATACTGTTAGATTTGCATCGATTTTTAATAACCATAAAAAAAGAACATATCATGAGTGAATTAATAGCCGGTGTAAAAGCCCCTGCCATTTCTTTGAAAAACCAGGATGGGAAGACCGTTAAGTTGAAAGACTATGCAGGTAAAAAAGTGGCCTTGTTTTTTTATCCCGAAGACATGACACCAACCTGCACTGTGGAAGCCTGTAACCTTCGTGACAATTACGCTTTACTACAAAAGAAAGGAATCGAGGTGAT
Source organism: uncultured Bacteroidota bacterium (assembly GCA_903875055.1). Lineage (GTDB taxonomy): Bacteria > Bacteroidota > Bacteroidia > Chitinophagales > Chitinophagaceae > OLB11. Next base: position 4,257 of record CAIQUX010000191.1, on the reverse strand, counting down.
CGGTGTGAGTCCGGATGATGAAAAAAAACACGGCAAGTTTATAGAGAAACACGAGTTGCCATTTACCTTGTTGTGTGATACCGATTTGAAAGTGATGAATGCCTATGGCGTGTGGGGTGAAAAAAACATGTATGGCCGCAAGTATATGGGTGTGATTCGGACAACGGTCCTTATCAATGAAGATGGTACCATTCACCATATCATCAAAAAAGTGAAAAGCGCTGAACATGCACAACAGATTCTCGATAAATGGGGATTGTAGTAATAAGCCCTGGTCTTGTTTACTCATAATGGTATGCAGGTAAATATCAGGGAAAATTCATGGATAGCCAGACTGGTTGCGCTCAAACTCCGAAAGAATTGCTGTGCCATCTTCATCGGTTCAACGATACGTTTACTTAATTCTTTAAAGATGCGTTTCTTCGGAATACAACTTGATTTCGTCATGAATTGTCATATACGACAATGGAAGAGGAAGGGCTATGCATTCTTCTGGTTTCATTATCTGCTACTGTCTTTGAAATATGGCTACCACCAGAATCCATCTGAAAAAGAAGAGCGCAATGCCGAGGGGGATACAAGGATTTAGAGTAAATGATACCCCTATAATTAAAAATTTGCTGATTCTAAAAAATACCTATTTTTACATACGATGATGTCACAACAAATTACTGAAGGCGTAAGTATCACGGTGGAAACGTTTTATAATGAGGAGCAATCCAATCCCATCCTTGGTGAGTATACGTTTTCATATCGGGTATCTATCGAAAATCTTTCCAATTTCCCCATCAAGTTGCTCCGTCGTCATTGGCATATCTTTGACAGCAATGGTACATATCGTGAGGTTGAAGGGGAAGGTGTAGTCGGTCAACAACCCGTGCTGGAACCGGGCGAATCATTCCAATATGTTTCCGGAGCCAATCTTCGAAGTGATATGGGTAAGATGCTGGGTAATTATCAGATGGAGAATATGCTGAATAAAAAACTCTTCAGGGTTAATATACCCGAATTTGAATTAGTCGCCCCGTTCAAAAATAACTAAGTCGGGCTTCGCGCTAAACATTTCCTAATTTTCCCAAGTAATTCTGTATTTTAGTTTTTTCTAAGGCACAATTCAATAGTTTTGTTCACTTATTGATGGACGGGCTTTTGAGGTCGCTCATGAAGATATTTCACCTAAAAAAACGAAGTCTGATAGAGGATATTATGATTCGTCAGAACGATAAGTGGATGAAAAATTAAATACAAATGAAACGAAGTATTAAACTGTTATGGTGGGCATTTTTAGGGAGTATCATTGCCTTCAATCTGCTGTTATTGATGCTCAATGCCGGATGGCTTGGTTATATGCCAAAGATGCAGGAACTTGAAAACCCAAAATCGTCAGCGGCTTCTCAGATTTTTGCAGGCGATGGAAGTATGATAGGGCAATTGTATCTCGAAAACAGGGAGCCGGTAACCTACAAAGAGATCGCTCAGAACACTATCGACGCGCTGGTCGCCACTGAAGACGAGCGATTTTATAAACACAGCGGTATCGATGCTGAAGCCATCGGAAGAGCACTTGTAGGAGTATTGACATTTAATCCGAAGGGTGGTGCCAGCACAATTACTCAGCAAACAGCGAAGCAACTTTTAAAGCAGGGATCGAGCAATATACTGACCCGATTGACAGAAAAATTGAAAGAGCAGATCATTGCTGTCAAACTTGAAAAAAATCTGACCAAACCAGAGATACTGACTCTTTATCTTAATAGTGTACCTTGGGGATATAATGCGTTCGGTATCAAATGTGCCGCCAAGACCTATTTCAATAAATTACCGAAGGACCTGACCGTGAGTGAATCGGCCCTTTTGATTGGCATGCTTAAAGGTTCATCGATGTATAATCCTGTGAAGGAATCAACCAAGAACCGCGCCAGGGATCGTCGCAATACTGTGCTTGACCAAATGGTAAAGAACTATAAACTTTCATCGGTGGAGGCAGAGCGATTAAAGAAGGAACCTATCAAACTTGATTTCTCTCCTACCAGTGATTCGCAACACGAAGGTGTGGCCCCTTATTTCCGCCAGGTGGTGGAGCAAGACGTGAAAGCCTGGTGCAAGCAAAAGGGTTATAATGTATATAAAGACGGTTTGAAAATTTATACAACCATAGACCCTACCATGCAGCAATATGCTGAAGAAGCGGTACAGGAACATATGGCAGGAAGGACCCGCTTTGCGAATGCTAAAAAATGGGCCGAGCATAAGACTGTCTTGATGCGTGCGATGAAAGAAAGCGACCGGTATAAGAACCAGTTGGAAGATGGTGTGGATGAAAAAGAGATCGTAGCCAATTTCAATGTGCCGGTGAAGATGAGAGTATTCGCCTGGAATTCAACCAAGGAAAAGGATACCATCATGTCGCCACTGGATAGTATCAAATATATGAAGGCCTTTGTACAGACAGGCTTCATGGCGATGGATCCAGCAACCGGTGAAGTGAAAGCCTGGGTAGGCGGTATCAATCATAAATACTTCCAGTACGATCATGTGAATATCAATACTAAACGTCAGGTGGGTTCAACCATCAAGCCTTTGTTGTATTGTCTGGCGGTCGATAACGGGTATTCGCCTTGTATGTCGATTCCTCTCACAAGCGTCACCTTTCCAGGTCAAGGTTCATATTGTCCCGACAAACCTCAGGGGCCCATGCAAATGAAAAAAGCATTAGCCTGGTCTAAGAATAATGCAACAGTTAATATCTTGAAGATGGTGGGTATCCAGCATTTTGTAGATTTTGCTAAAAAGCTGGGTATAGTGAGTGATCTACATGCCTTCCCATCTGTGTGTCTGGGAGCGGATGCCATTTCCGTTATTGAGATGATGCGCGCTTATACCATGTTCCCGAATTACGGTATCAATACCAAACCGATTTATATCACACGTATTGAAGACCGCAACGGAAATCTTCTCGAGAATTTTGTTCCTGAAAGAAAGGAAGTGATCAATGAAGTGACTGCTTTCAAAATGATTCGCATGATGATGGGAACTGTGTTGTTTGGTACCGGACGACGACTGAAACCAGCCTATGGTATCGAGGGTGAATGCGCTGGCAAAACAGGAACGACCAATAGTGAAGCCGATGCATGGTTTATCGGGTATACACCGCAACTAATGGCAGGTGCATGGGTCGGTTGCGATGACCGTTTTATCGGTGAAGGGTTAGGCGAAGGAGCCAGAGCCGCGATGCCGATTTGGGGATTGTTTTTCAAACGTATTCAAGCCGATGACAAGCTTGGTTACAATGCGATCGATAAATTTGAAAAGCCTTCTATCATGGAAGGACTCGATGAATGTGACGCGGTGGATGAAATCAGTCTGCAACGAGCTGCCGCGCAACTCAATGTGACCCGCGGCGAAGACGATACTGCCGACCCGAATGCTGAACCGGGTGAGACCAACAAATTGGACCCTGCCGATAAAGGCACAGAGGATAATGATTATAAGTAATATTCAACGGTCTCTGGTTAATAAAAACTCATTCAGTCTTCTGGTATTCGTATGTATTTACTTGATGCTTGTTTGCTATTCAAGTACTTCGTATTCTCAAACAGAATCTTTTTGCGGTATCAGAAACCGCAGCACCCAATCGGGTGAGAAATTGACCTACAAGGTTTATTACACATTGGCAGGCGCCTATATTGGAGCCGGTGAGGCCTTGTTTTCAAATACATTAGAAACATATCAGGGTAGATCGGTTTACCATGTCATAGGTGCAGGCAGGACGTATAAATCGTACGACTGGTTTTATAAAGTGAATGATGTGTACGAAAGTTATATCGATACAGCTACGATGTTGCCTCTTAAATTTGTGCGCGATGTACATGAGAGGAACAACAGTATCTATAATCGGGTCTTGTTTAATCATGTTACAAAAAAAGCGGTAAGCACGAACGGTTTGTTCAATATTTCGTCTTGTGTGCAGGATGTCTTATCATCGATTTATTATGCCCGCAATATCAATTATAACCAATACAAACCAGGCGATAAGATTCCGTTCTCACTTTTTCTTGATGATCAGGTGTATAATATCTTTATCCGTTATCTAGGTAAAGAAAAATTAACCACACGAACCGGTACCTATAATACCATCAGGTTTAAACCGTTGCTGATCGATGGTACCATTTTTAAGGGTGGTGAAAACATGACTGTATGGGTGAGCGATGATGAAAATAAAGTGCCTGTGCTGATTGAAACGCCTATATTGTTAGG
>CAIQUX010000190.1 GCA_903875055.1 uncultured Bacteroidota bacterium | reverse complement strand
GGTGTTTGCCGTTACGAGCCAGCCTTCAGCGGATTTAAAATCGGTGTAACTTCAAGCTTCTAAGAACAAAAAGATAATATCATGAAAATACGAATTAGTACAATTATTTTGGCAATGGCATTACTAACTGGGTGTAACAAGGAACAAATCCCAACTGGTCTTTTGCTTCATGACGAGTTGAATACAACGGACACAACTTATATGATTACCAATATACCTTCTGCGCAGACAAAAAAAATATTTGTTGAAGAAGCTACTGGAGTAAGATGTCCCAACTGCCCAACTGGTGCAGATCTTCTTCGAAATTTGGAAGCTATCAATCCCAATAAGATTATTTCAGCTTCAATTTATTCTCCGTTTTTAAATTATTTTCAACCACCGGCACAATATGATTTTAATAATTCGGATGATTCAACGCTTGTGTTTTTTCTAAATAATGGAGATCCTAGCAAACCGGAGGCTACCATTGACCGGCTCGAAACAGGCGGGACTCCAAAATATTTCTTTGATAAAACGCTGTGGAGTTCTACAATTGCAGGTATACTTTCGAAGTCAACTCCATTAAATATTGATCTATCAGCAACGCCAACTGGAAATACTGATGAATTTCTTATCAAATCTAAAATCACATTTACAGATACATTTACAGCAGAATTAGGCATTTCAATATATCTGATTGAAGACCATGTAGTTGATTATCAGGATTCAATGGCAATTGCTGTTCTAAACTATGAACATAATCATATCCTTCGGAAAATCATTACACCCATTTCAGGATCTAGTTTTTTAAGTACAATAACTACAAAGGAGAAGGGCCGTGTTTTTGAAAAATTCACAACGTTTACATTACCTACAATGGCAGTTCTAGGAACAAGCCCTAGAGGTATTGTCAATAAATCAAACCTCAAACTCATTTGCTTTGTTCATAAAACCGGTTCAAGTAAGGAAGTTATCCATGTAGAGGAAATTGATTTGTAGGCTCAGATATAAATTCAGTACATACAACCTAATCCAGTATGGTTTAATGTTATAATAAGTCAGTATTCTTTACTTTTGTTGCTCATCTATCGAATCTCATGTTTTTAATTATCCGAAAAATAGTTCTTCCCGCGATGTGCGTTCTTGTTTTCCTGAATGCCTGTAAGAATGATGATGCAGTTGCCACAAGTGAACCGGTTGCAGAGACCAAGAAAATACCTGCTCCGGTTTTTGATGCCAACAATGCCTATGAGTTGATCAAAGTGCAGGTCGCCTTCGGGCCCAGATATCCTGGTACAGAAGCACAAAAAAAATGTGCGGTCTGGATGGAAACCGAACTGAAGAAATATGCCGATACGGTGTATGTCCAAAAGGCAACGTTGACTCAACCCGGGTCTACTAAAACCTACCCTGCCATCAATCTCATAGCCTCCTTTAATCCTAAGGCGGAAGATCGAGTGCTTTTGCTAGCGCATTGGGACAGCCGCCCTTGGGCCGATGAAGATACCAAGGATAAAGACAAACCTATTCTGGCTGCTGATGATGCAGGAAGTGGGGTGGCGGTGTTGATGGAGATCGCTGCACAAATGAAAGCGACCCGTCCGAATATCGGTGTCGATATCTTATTGGAAGATGCCGAAGATGTGGGCAGAACCGAATGGGGTGAATTGAGTTATTGTCTGGGTACGCAATATTGGGTTAAGAATCCTCATGTGGCGGATTACCGGGCCATGTTCGGTATCTTACTCGATATGGTGGGTGCCAAAGGGGCACGGTTTCCGTTAGAAGCCCAATCGCAAAAATATGCCGGTTCAATTCAGCGCGAAATATGGGAAACGGCCAGGAGTGCAGGTTACTCAGATTATTTTGTCAGTGAACGTGGAAGCAGCATCACCGATGACCATATCGTTATCAATACCGACGCTCATATTCCTTGTGTAGACATCATCAATCTGAAACCGGACGGAAGTTTTGCTAATCATTGGCATACCCATCAGGATGATATGAATATTATTGACAAAGGCACATTGAAGGCTGTGGGCCAAACCGTCATGGCTGTGATTTATAATCAGTAGTCGGTTGATCATTGACTCGGAAATCATTCCAAGCATACTTCGTACGCTATATATTTCTTCTCTGTTGATTGTATAACCCGACTTTCATTTATCTTTTTATTTTCAAGAACTTTCTCTAACAAACCATTTACATCCTTCGTCTCTATCCCTGAACATTTAAAAATATATTTATGCATTCTGTAAAAATCTTCCGGGCCTCGCTACTGCTGATGGCCCTTGTCACCACTCTGACACTTTTCAATTCGTGTAAACGAAACACCATTTACGATCCGGGCACCACGTTCGATAACAGTCAAACCACTCAAGGCACCATATTCGGTCAGATCGTGGCTGAAGACGGAACACCCATTAAAGATGCCGACGTAAAAGTCGGAAGTAATGTCTGTAAGACCGACAATAACGGGGTCTTCCATTTTTCAAAAATCACAACGGCTCAAAATGCCACGCTTATCACGGTGACCAAAGCAAATTATTTCACCGGTTACCGAACCCTTCGTATCAGCACGAATAAGGATCATTATACCCGTATCATGATGATTGAAATGAAAAATGCCGTCACCTTTAATGCCATAACTGGTGGAACCGTAAATGTAAACGGAGGCGGTAGTATCACCTTCCCTGCCAATAGTGTGGTTTACAAAAGTAACGGCACTCCGTACAATGGAACTGTGACCATGTATTCGAAATGGCTTGACCCTACAGGTAACACATTGAATGAACTGATGCCCGGCGATCTTCGTGCGATTGATGCTAACAATGCTGAAAAAATATTGGCCAGCTTCGGTATGATGGGCGTAGAGCTCTTTGATAATTCCAATACACCGTTACAACTGGCCACGGGTAAAACAGCCAAACTAAGCTTTCCTATACCTTCTTCTCTGGCACCTTATGCTCCGAATTCAATTCCGTTCTGGTACTTTGATGCCGTGACAGGCATGTGGAAGGAAGATGGCAGCGCCACCAAGCAGGGAAATAGTTATGTAGGTGACGTGAAGCATTTCACATGGTGGAATTGTGATATTCCTGGTCCATTTGTCAATTTTGATCTGATACTCACAGATAATCTCGGATCTCCTTTGTCAAATCTGCATGTTCGAGTGACCAACGCTGCAACAACAGGCCAAGCTCACGGATATACCAATGGCGCAGGTATGGTCACAGGTAATATACCTGCGAATGCAACGCTCACACTGGATGTATTAGCTCCTTACCCTTGTAATAATGTGATCTATACGCAAACCGTAACCACACTTTCTTCACCGATAAGTTTGGGTACTGTTATCGTTACGGTTCCTTCGGTTAACCTTGCTACCATCACCGGTACAGTATTGGATTGTTCAGGTAATCCAGTCAGCAACGGATATGTTGGTATTACCACCGGTTTGAATGCAGTCATAGTGCCCACCAACGCAACAGGAGCATTCAACGCATCACTTTATTCATGTACCTTACCTGCATCGTCGACTGTGACAGCTTATGATATGACAGCTAGTGAAAGCGGCAGCAGCACAGTAACACTGAATTCCGGGATGAATAATCTTGGCGCTTTGACCGCTTGTGGTACTCAGTTTCAATATATCACATGGACATCTACCGTAAGTGGGATACCAACCATAACTACCATCAATGAACCTTTTGGTCTCTTCTACGGAAATTTTGCAAGTGGCACAACCTCCATTACAGCTGAGGATTCAAGCAGTCTTGGAAGTTTTCATTATATCAATTTTACTTTCAATGGTCTAGACCTTACCACAGGAGCTCATGACGTCGTTTCCTATCAGGATCACCTTGAAAACGGGCCTTGTACAACACCTACAACAATTCCTGTAACAGTCACAAGTTATCAGGCAGTCGGTGGGTATATCTCAGGAAGTTTCACAGGAGCTGTAAGCGGTGGAACCATACCATTGAGAACCATCACGTGTAACTTTAAAGTCAAACGTCAATAAAACATAGTTCATTATTCTTTATAAAAAGACCGTCTATTTCAGGCGGTCTTTTTTGTATGATTTAGAACCTTCACTCTGCATAGAGCTCTGGCTTGAAACACCTTAGCAGCCTTTACCTTGACAAAGTATCAATTTGCCAAATTGTCGAATTATATTTGCACACCATGTCTGAATTATATATATACAACTCGCTTACCCGTCAGAAAGAAAAATTCGAACCCTTGCATGCACCCAATGTGGGTCTGTATGTCTGCGGACCGACCGTGTATAACGATGTACATCTTGGTAATGTACGCACCTTCTCGTCCTTTGATATGATATACAGGTATCTGGTCTTTTGCGGATACAAAGTTCGTTATGTGCGTAATATCACCGATGCAGGTCATCTCACCAATGAACGGGGTGAAGGTGTCAACCGCATGGAATCACAGGCCAAACTTGAGAGTCTTGAACCCATGGAAATCGTGCAGAAATATACAGTCGGGTTTCATGAAATCTGTCAACTGTTCAATATGAAATCACCAACCATCGAACCGACGGCTACAGGGCATATCATCGAGCAGATTGAAATGATCGAGACGTTGATTGAAAAGGGTTTTGCGTACGAAAAAAACGGTTCCGTATATTTTGATGTGAAAGCTTTCAATGAGAAATATACCTATGGTGAACTTTCAGGACGGAATATCGATGAGCTCATCGCCGGTTACCGTGATTTGGATGGACAGGATGAAAAGAAGAATTCGATCGACTTCGCCTTATGGAAAGCGGCCACTCCGGTACATATCATGCAATGGCGATCACCATGGGGTATGGGTTTCCCGGGCTGGCATCTCGAATGCTCTGTGATGAGTACGAAATATCTGGGGAAGGAATTTGATATTCATGGAGGTGGGATGGACTTGAAATTTCCACATCATGAATGTGAAATAGCACAGAATGTGGGCGCCTGTGGCACAGCTCCTGTACGATATTGGATGCATACCAATATGCTCAACTTCAATGGACAAAAAATGAGCAAGTCTCTTGGCAATTCGATTCTGCCAATCGAGTTCATCACTGGAAATCATCCATTGCTTGACAAGGCTTACTCGCCGATGGTCTTGCGCTTCCTGTTTTTACAATCGCATTATTCATCTGAATTGGATATCAATATCAAAGGCTTGCAGGATGCTGAGAAAGGACTAAAAAGATTGATGGAGGTAAGAAGTGCATTAAAGAATCTGAAAGCTTCGGGCAGCGAATTATCGGCAACTGATACACAGATTGCAGAGGCCTGCGCCGAATGTAAAACCAATATGGATGACGATTTCAATACGGCCAAGACGATTGCCTGTCTGTTTGAATTGTCGACCATCGTTAACAGTATTAAGGATGGCAATATCAAAGCCGAACAGGTACAGCCTGCTTCTGTGGCCTTGCTGGAGAAAACATTCGAAGACTATCTGATCGATGTGTTCGGTTTGAAACCATTGGAGGAAAACAACAACAGCAAACTTGATGATGCCATGCAAGTATTGATCGATATCCGCAATGAAGCTAAACTGAAAAAAGATTTTGCCACAAGCGACAAGATCAGAAATGAATTGCTTGAGAAAGGAATCCAATTAAAGGATGAAAAAGATGGCAGCGTCAGTTATTCGATTAATTAACTAATTTTGCGTTTGATGAAGAACGAGATACTTGAGAGGATGAACACGAATCCTGATATTTGCTTCGGCAAGCCTGCCTTCAGTATCAAGCAATTTATTTTCGACCCTATCGTTGATAAACCGCAGGCTCAATATCTTGTAAATATCAAATCCGCTTTGTTATTTACCAACTTGAAATCAGTCCATAAAATAATAGCATGAAATTTTTCGTTGATGCCGGTCTGATGAATAAAGATTTCCTCTCTCTGCCTTTAAAAAGCTACCTTAAGATTATGCCACTTCAACAACGAAGTGACATCATTGACTATCTATTATTATAAACCATACATAACGTATACATTATGCAATACAGAATTGAAAAAGACACGATGGGCGAGGTTTTCGTACCTGCCAATGCGATTTACGGAGCACAGACGCAACGCTCGATCGACAACTTCAAAATCGCACAAGACATTAACCGTATGCCGAAGGAAATCATCGAAGCATTCGCCTATCTAAAAAAGGCAGCGGCTATCACTAATTATGAAGCCAAGGTCTTATCCAAAGAAAAGTGCGACCTAATCGGTAAGGTCTGTGATGAAATCCTTGAGGGAAAACACGCCGATGCTTTTCCGTTAGTCGTTTGGCAGACCGGTAGCGGTACTCAAAGTAATATGAATGTGAATGAAGTGATTGCCTATCGTGGTCATGTGTTACAAGGTGGTAAACTGAAGGATAAGGAGAAATTCCTTCATCCGAATGATGATGTAAACAAGAGTCAGAGCAGTAACGACACCTTTCCGACAGCGATGCATATTGCTGCTTTCAAAATTCTGATTCATACGACCATTCCGGGTATTACCAAACTGAGAAATACCCTCGATAAGAAAAGTAAGAAATTCATGAAGGTGGTAAAAATAGGACGTACTCACTTTATGGATGCCACACCATTGACGGTAGGTCAGGAGATGAGCGGTTATGTGTCACAACTTGATCATGGTCTCATTACGTTGAAAAACAGTCTGGGGCATCTAGGTGAACTGGCTCTCGGTGGCACCGCCGTCGGTACAGGTATCAATACCCCTAAAGGCTATTCAAAGAATGTAGCTAAGCAGATTGCCAAGTTGACCAAATTGCCATTCGTTACGGCCGATAATAAATTCGAAGCCTTGGCTGCCCATGATGCTATCGTAGAAGCGCATGGGGCCTTAAAGACAATTGCCGTCTCACTGATGAAAATCGCCAACGATATCCGCATGCTTTCATCGGGTCCACGAAGCGGTATCGGCGAATTGTATATTCCCGATAACGAACCTGGAAGTTCTATCATGCCTGGCAAGGTGAATCCGACACAATGTGAAGCGCTCACTATGATAGCTGCTCAAGTGATGGGTAATGATGTAGCTATCAGTATCGGTGGCAGTATGGGACACTTTGAACTGAACGTATTCAAGCCGATGATGATTTATAACTTCCTTCACAGTGCCCGATTGATAGGAGAAGGTTGTGTTTCATTCAATGATAAATGTGCCGAAGGCATAGAACCGATCAAAGAGAATATCAAAAAACATGTCGATAATTCCCTGATGCTGGTGACGGCGCTGAATACAAAAATAGGGTATTACAAATCTGCAGAAATTGCACAAAAAGCGCATAAAGAAGGAACGACCCTGAAGGCAATGGCTGTGAAATTAGGTTATGTGAATGAGAAGGATTTTGATGCCTGGGTGAAACCTGAAAATATGGTTGGAGAAATCTAAGGAAAGGGTTTACAAAAGTAAAAGTTTGAAAGGCTTGCGATTCAATATGAATTAGCAGGCCTTTTTTTGTGACAGGCATTCAATACGCTGCTTGCATAAATATGCCTGAAAAAAAAGGGGCGTTTACTTTTTCCAATTCTTATCGACAAAGAAGACATACACTTCCTTGGGGCCGTGTACGCCAACCACAAGGGTTTTTTCGATATCGGCTGTCCGACTTGGACCTGTGGTAAGGCTTATCAATGAAGGTAAGTTATTGTTGTATTTTTCGTTGAGCGATTTAAATGCATCTGAAATATCCCAAACCAGTTGATTGGCAAAAGCCACGGTAATATGAATGGGAGAATAGACCGGTAATGCACGGCCATATTCCTGAGCGGCACTTACCAACACGCTGCCGGTTCGTGCCACCAATGATTCGCAAAGTGATATGCCCACCTGGATATCGCTCATATCGTTTGCCTGTTGTACCAGATTGATTTCATGTTCCTGAAACAAGTTGAGCAGGAAAGAATCTTTGCTGTGTATCTTAGACCAACGCATGGTATCTGCGAGGGCTTCAAGTTGTTGTAACATCTCCTGTTCATTCTCACAATACACAAACTTGCCACCTAATGCACCAAACTCTTGTGCAAATTTTTCTTCAGGCCCTAACGTCCCATTTTCATAAAAGGCAGTCAGCTTATCAGCCTCAGGGAAAGGCATTGGTAGACTATTCTCTCCCAGCGCTTTTCTGATTTTCCCGATGATGCGTTCCCGTGAATTGCTTGTCATGTTAAACCGGTTTTAGGTTAAGAAGCACTTGGTTCAGTGGTTGCCTGATCTGCTGCGGCTGACTGCTCGATACTCGCAGATGTTTCATTGAATACGATGGGTTCATCATACGGTCGCTTACCAATCAGTTTTTCCAGATCGTCTTTATAGATTACCTCTTTCAATAATAATTCCTCCGCGATAATCTTTACAAACTCCATTTTGTCAAGCAATAATTTCTTGACACGGATGTATGCTTCTTCACTCAGCTTTCGTACCTCTGCGTCAATCACCTTACCGGTTTCTTCGCTATATGGTTTTTGGAAACTGTTTTCATTATTCGGATCATAGAAGCTCACATTGCCTATCTTGTCACTCATTCCGTATACACCAACCATGGCATAGGCAACCCTAGTCACTTGCTGTAAATCACTTAATGCACCTGTTGAAATTTTTCCAAAAACAAGTTCTTCCACGGCTCTTCCTCCCAATGTCATTGCGAGGTCATCCAATAATTCTTCCTTCAAGGTCAGGTATTTTTCCTTCGGTAAATATTGGGCATAGCCTAAGGCTGCCACACCACGAGGCACTATGGTAACCTTTACCAAGGGATGTGCATATTCTAAAAACCAGCCAGACACTGCATGACCGGCCTCATGATAGGCTATCACTTTTTTCTCGTCCGGTAAAATAATCTTGTTTTTCTTTTCCAAACCTCCGATGATACGATCGACGGCATCATTGAAATCATCAATGTTGACTTCGCTTTTGCCTTTGCGGGCTGCAATTAAGGCGGCCTCATTGCACACATTGGCAATATCGGCACCGGCAAAACCAGGAGTTTGCGCGGCCAGTTTATGTACATCTAATCCTTCTGCGGTCTTGATTCCTTTCAGATGCACTTTGAATATATCTTCGCGACCTGCTAAATCCGGGATGTCGATTGAAATCTGACGATCAAATCTTCCTGGACGAAGTAAAGCCGTATCGAGAACATCAGGACGATTTGTGGCTGCTAAAACAATGATACCGCTGTCTCCGCTGAAGCCATCCATCTCAACTAACATCTGATTGAGGGTGTTTTCCCGCTCGTCATTCGACATCATCTGATTTTTACCGCGGGCTCTACCTATCGCATCAATCTCATCAATAAAGATGATACAAGGCGATTTTTCTCTGGCTTGTTTGAACAGGTCACGTACACGGCTTGCGCCCACACCCACAAACATTTCAACAAAATCTGACCCACTCATGCTGAAGAAAGGCACCTGTGCTTCACCCGCCATCGCCTTTGCAAGCAATGTTTTTCCTGTACCTGGAGGTCCTACAAGCAGACAACCCCTTGGAATTTTTCCGCCAAGTGCAGTATATTTTTTTGGATTTTTCAAAAAGTCGACAATCTCCATCACTTCACCTTTAGCCTCATCAAGACCTGCCACATCGTTAAACGTGATATTCACTTTAGCCGCTTTGTCATACAATTGAGCCTTTGATTTACCGATATTAAAAATACCGCCGGGTCCGCCGTTTCCTGCGCCACCACCCATTTTTCGCATAATCAGTATCCAAAGCCCGACCATTATTATAATAGGAAGGATGATTTGCAGCAGAAAGCCAAGCCATCCACTTTTGCTGTCTTCGGCATAAGTGACCTTGACAGCCTGATCGAGGCTGAAATCTTTTTGAGCCAGTTCCATATCATCCCTGAACTGTTCGACATTGCCAATGGTGAAGCTATAGTGAGGTCCTTTTTCGTTTCCTTTCAGCGATTTTAATAGTGGAGCCCAATTCTCCGATTTGAGGCTATCTTTATTGAGATATACATCTACAGTTTTGCCGGATACCACCATGCTGTCAACGAGATGCTTACTGATAAACTTTTTATTGATATTCTGGAACGTTTCCTCCTTGGCGTGCTGGGTAAACCCTTTATCCCAGAAATTCAGGGCGATGAGCGCTACAGCAAACAAGGCATAAATCCAGTACAAATTAAATTTAGGTCCTTTTTTATTCGGTCCGCCAGGAGTATTGTTTCCGGCCGGTGGAATATTTGTTTTGTTCTGTTCCATCAATTATTTTTGAAATTATACAAGACCTTTAGTGTCTTTTTATGATTTGATTAGTTGTGTTCCTTCATTTCGGCGTCCTGCCACAATTCTTCCAGATTGTAAAAAGCTCTGGTATCGGGCATCATGCAATGAACCACCACATCGACATAATCGACCAATATCCATTTTTCGCCTAGTTTCCCTTCAAATTTGAACGGTTTTTCTCCGCATTTTTCAAGCACTTCTTTTTCGACGTTATCAGCAATGGCTTTCAGCAGATTCGGGTTACTCGCTTCACAGACTATAAAATAATCAGCAATGGCCTCAGGTATTTTTTTAAGATTCAGGGACATTATTTCTTCCCCTTTTTTATCGAGGATAGCAGCGATAATGGTCTTTATGATTCGGCTGTTTTGGGTAAGTTTTGCTTGGGTGCTTGGAGTTTCTCGGCTTAGTGTTTTCAAGTACTAAAAATATTTTTGAATTATGTTGAATTTAAAATTAATTTACAAATCTAAACAAAAGAATCGAATGCTGAGAACTTCACCATTAGGAGAAGTATTGATTGAACTTTCAGAAATTGATAGTACCAATAACTATGCCATGCGACTTATAAATGAAGGAATGGCAGAGCATGGAATGACAATTCGCTCCGATTTTCAAACAACCGGCAAAGGTCAGCATGGAAATATATGGCTGGCCGAAGAACGAAAAAATTTATTGTTTACTATAATCCTTGATACCAAAGGCTTTCAGTTGCAAGATCAGTTTTTACTGAATGCGTTTGCCTGTCTGTCAGTGGCAGATTATTTAATGACAAATGCTGACATTCGCAACGTGACGATTAAATGGCCGAATGACATTTATGCAGAGAATAAGAAGATAGCTGGTATCCTGATCGAGAATATCATTCGTGGATCCAATTGGACACATGCCATTATCGGTGTTGGGTTGAACGTAAATCAAACTCATTTTCCTGATATGAACTGGGCAACCTCCATTAATCTTGAAACCGGCAAGAACTATAAGATCAATCAGGTATTGAAAGAGTTGCTTAAGAGCATGAATACAAATTTCAGGAAATTTGAATCAGATCCATTAAGCTTATTGCCATTATATAATGCGTTATTATACCGGATTTCGAAAGAAATCACGTTTACACGAAATCATGAAATGTATAAGGGTATCATTTTGGGTGTGGATACGAATGGCTTGTTGAAGATTTCAGTTGACGGGAAAATCAGATCATTC